>CALKVD010000098.1 GCA_937996615.1 uncultured Rickettsiales bacterium
CCTTGCCGAAAGATGGCGCAGAATGAACCGCTGGCCCCTCTTCGAGCAGGGGAGTGTACATCAGCCCGTTGTGATCTAAGATTGGCTCCTTGAAAGCTTCTTCTATGAGTTTTGAGGTTATGCTCGGGTCTTGATCTGACTCTTGGGCGGCATATTGCTGTATTTCAGCAACAATCGCTTGGGTTTCAGCTTCACTCAGCCATGGCAATCCTTCAACTTCTTGGATTTCGGTTTCTGGATCATCATAGATTTCATTTCCAAAATCAGGTTCAGAATCAAGAGTATGGGTCCGATAACCAAACAACTGTTGCAGCATAACCTTGCCTTGATCAAACAGCTCTGTGCCAGTTTTCTTCAGCCCCTCGATCATCCCGCCGCGCTGCTGAACTTTTTCCTTTAGGTTACCTAAATCAACTTTAGTATAGTTGATGTTAATCGGTCTGATGGAGTGTTTTTTGCCCATTTTATGAGCCGCATTAACATCAAGGGTGACGCCATTAAGATCGCCGCCACCCTTGATACTGCCCAAACCTATGGTTGCATTCACATTGCCATCCTGGTCCCAACTCTGGTATTGTGTCTTGATTTCCGCAATCTCGTTTTTGCTGAATAGACCAAGCTGCATCGCTCCCCGATACGAAACCCCGTCGTCATATAGCCTGATATGTTCAACGAACAACTCCCCAACTCTCAACTGGAGGTTCCCGTGGTCTGTGTATCTACCTTCCTTGTCCATCTCTGCGTTTGCGATCATTCCGCCAACTAACCGCAAACTCCGCTTGATTACAACATTAGCTCGCTCTTGCCCCAGGATTGCACTGATCTCACCAACCACATGTTTTCGATTTCCGGTGCTTCCTTGACCTAACATGCTTTTTTTCCAATTACCAAAATCAGCCATTACACTTGCTTCAAATCCTGTCTCTTCAGCTTCGTCAACAACGCTGGCTAAAACTAGGCTATCAAAAGTCGCTTCTAAGCTTTTGGCGCTTATATATACCCCCTTCATATCGGCATGTCCCTCAACTTCTAACACTAGGTTTGCTTCAGCAACGATCCTTGCATTCCAATAGGTGATTTCATTTTTGTCACCTTCAGCAATACCAAATCCTACTAGGGGCAATGGTTTTGTGGTTAGCGGTACTCTCATGTCATAAGTCTCAAGTTCCAGTCTGGTTTTAAGTTCACTTTTGATACCGGTTGCTTCGAGATATTTAGCTTTGATATACGCGCTATATACTTCATACTGAGTACCTTCAAGCGTAAGCTTTTCTTTTGCTATCTCTTCCAACTTTTCAGCTTTAATCTTAGTCGCAACTCCTTGTTTTATCCATTCTTCTTTTTCTTGGCTTAGATAGCGAGCGTAGACATTAAGGCCAAAATTTGCACCCTCTCCTGCCATTAGCTGCATCAAGTTGCTATAGACCTCGAGTCCAGCAAATCCTTTGTTGACTATAGCTTCCAAACCGCCATCATCTCTGATGATTTCTCTACCTCCTTCGATTATATTACCTATGTTACTATTTATCCCAATGCTTAAACCAGCCCCTCCGCTTTGCACGCTTGCTTGGTAAGCTACTGTGTCATATACTGCTCCATGTACTATTATCTTACTGTGAAGCTTGATTTGTTCAGCGTAGTATCTCGCTCCATAGTCTTTAATCTGGTCTGCATCTATCGCAACAAAATTGCCGATTATTTCTGACAACTGCTGGTGCTCAGCTAGATCCATTCCTACATTGCTTTCATACCATTGCCCCCCTACAGTAATTCCAAAATTACCTCCACCAAGCGAAAGTCCTATACCAAAACCTTGTCTATCAATATGCAAAAAACGACTTTTCAGATTAGGAGCAACTCCTACCTCGATTTCTCGCGCATCTATCTTGATTACATTACCTTCGATTGTGCTTGAAACTTGCTTGAATCCACCGCTGCTATATACTAAAAACTTGTCCTCTACTCGAATTACTGTCGGCATTCGCTCCAAGTCTTTATCTTTTTTATTGGTTGTATTATCATAATAACCAAGGCCTAAACCACAAAAGCCAAAACCACTTTCCTCAACCATTAGGTAGTAATCATAAGTATTAACTCCAGGTAATAAACTGACCACTGCTGCATACTCTGCTGTTCCGGCTCGTAACTTCATTTCGTGAGCATGTATCTTAGCTCCTACCATCACTTGGTTCTTGCCACTCTCCATTGTCAACTCTCCTCCGACATTTGCTTCGCTCCCAAGACTCCATTCCCTTCGCCAAGACTCGTGTATTGTAGTCTCGCTACTACCAAACCCTAAAAAGCCATCATCTTCAATTGTTTGTCTGAGTTCATAGGTTTTGTACTCCTTTGCATCAGCCAAGACTATATCACCGGTTGCATATAACCCGCTGTCGCCTATAGTTTTGATTTTTACTCCCTGCATCAAAATGTTGCGTTTTGACTTGATCAATAAATTATCTGCTTCGATTCCGCTCCTTGCTTGGGTCAGCCATTCTCTCGCTTCATAATATTGATAGCCTTCACTGACTTCTTTGCGATATAAACTAACCGGAACCGCAGCAATATCTCCATCACTCTCAAGCAAAACCTTGCCACCACTAATCTCTGTCCCAATACTTGTGATGCCTTTTTTGCCTCTTATTTCTAAATTATTTTTACCACTCAATCTACTAACCTCAATCAACCTCTCTTGGTATTCTGTTGTTGTGATTTTCTCTCCCAAGCCAAAAAACCTTCGGCTGCTACTGCTTGCTCGCTTGATACTCTCAAGGATAATATATTCCGCACTATCAATCTTTAGCGAACCTACATCAATCTGGCCAAAAACCAAAACGCTGCCACCAGCTTTAATATCTAACTCTTCTATCTCACTAATTTTACCTAAGCTTAACATGCTCTTCATGATATTTAAGCTTTGTTTATTTGCCTGGTAGCTACCACCAAGATTGATCATATGTCCCTTGATCTTCAACTCTAGCTCTGGCGCCGCATAGCGATGGGCTGCAGTCGCAACCATATCCCCCTCAACAATTAATTCTAACCTAGCTCTACTTTCAATATTGCTACCAATGTGCACTGCTCTTAAACTATTCATATTAAAATAGACCTTAAGTCCCAACACCCTTCCATATCCTTGCCAATTCTCAAGCCATACCGGCCACAGTATAACCCGATCCAATTCCGCAACTTCCTTCGGACTTAACTCATCTCCTACCTTGGTAACTATTTTACCCATCGCAAAAACTTCCTCAGTGTTTTTAGCTAGCTTTGATAAAATTTGACCTCCATCACTTTTAACGTTTATCCCCAATTCTTCAAACAACTTTCTCTTTAATTCATCATCCATCACAACTTCGTCTGCCGCCATCTCAACTCTTCCTTGATGCTCAAGCTTTAAACCATCTAAAAACTTCACCATCTCTATTCTCCCTTCAATATATATCTTAATCTCCTCTTTCATCTTGATTACATAGTCAACCACCATATCTCCTCTGTCCGATTCTAGATGAATCTTTGGACCTTCTATCATGTTTTTAGGACGAACTTCGTACATTCTACTATCTCTGTATTCATCCGGGTTTATTGTTTTTTCAATCCCCATTCCGTCCTTGACAACCCGTGATATCCTCTCATTCCTTTGCTTTTCCATAAATTGCTGGTAAGCCATCACCGATTCTTTCATCCCACGTATGTCATGCTTTGCTAAAACTTCCGCCATCCCTCTCGAATCTAATCCAGATAAAGCATTCAGCATCGTTTGTGTTTTGGATTCGGCAACAATCTCACTTCCTTGCTTGATCATAGCTAATGCTTTGATACTGTCTTTGATTTCAACTGCTTGACTTCCTCCTCCCAATGCTTCGACCTTGTCCCTAGTTCCGTTACCGTTGATGATGATCTGTCCCCCTTCGACTGATCCAAAATATATGTTCGCGTTATGTGCCGCATGCTCAATATATACTGTGTTATGGTCTCTCCATATTTTTCCGTGTAACCCAAAATGCTGCGCGATTCGATGCTCGTTGTAGTATCTTAATATAGAATCTGCTCCATAATCAACCGTGCCACTGGGACGACAATCCCTTTTATAACGCACCACAGGAACTTTAATTCTGCTTATAGCTATTTCAGCTTCTACATCAATTTTGGTGTCACCAAAGATTTTTAAGTTATTGTTAACGCTAACACTACTAGCATAAATCCAGTTTTGCTCTGTATTTAAAACAACGCTACCCAATACATTAACCATAGCTGGGTTTCTAAATTCAGCAAGCGATTCTTTATGAATTTGATAATCGCCTTCTGTCCATTTTTCCATCATATAGGATCTACGACAATATGTTATAAGATCATGATATTCAGGAATATGATCAAATCCAACATTCAAAGAATTATATGACACATCATACTCCTCAACTTTTTTCTCAAATTTCTCAGGTTCGACCCGGAATATTTTAGCAGCAATCCCGCTGAGTCTCTCGCTGAATATGTCGATTTTGCTGCCCTTTATCCCAAAGAACTCGAGCCTCTCTTTGCTTTGCCAATCTATCTCGGAGTCTAAACCATTATTTTGCAATTCATCCCAGGCGTCTTGTCTCCCAACCATCATTCTGCCAGTTCGGATTTGGCTGCCTATCAACTCAATTCGATCATTGCTAAATATGCCTAAATCTTTACCAACGATAACCCCATCATTACTGTAGATTGCTCCTTTTGCCACAAGATATGCATCACCCAGCATCATTCCTCCGTGCTCGATTTTACCATCGCTTTGAATCAGAGCTTTCATCCCTCCAGTTGTGATTTTAGCATCATTCTCGATTCTGACCTTTTGTTTACCGTCAATACTCAGCCCTATTTCTCTATCTGCTTCAACTGGACCCTTAATATAGATTCCGCTTTTTTGTTCCAACAAAACCTGATCTCCTTCTATGTTAACAACAGATTGATCAGCCCGAATCTCACCGTTCCTCAATACAACACTCTTCTCTGCTCTAATATCTATTAATCCTTTACCTGATGGATTTGAAATTATCCCTTCCTCGATCCAAACATTTACCCCAGCGTTCAATTTTATATCACTTCCTTCGATACCACGACGAACCACTATATTTCTAGCGCTAGCCAAACTAATTGTTTCCCCCTTCATCTCGCTCCATGTCTTTAACACATCTTTACTCTTGAGTGCAATTCTTCCGCTAGCTATAACTGAACTCCCAACCCTTAGATCGATCCTCTGTTCGCTATTCATATCCAAATTACCAGCCCATATTTTTCCTCCGGGATGCAGCTCAATCCCCTTTTTGCTCGTAATTATAAATTCATTATCTACAAAAATTTGTTTGAACATATTTGGTTCAGAATTAGCTTTTTTACTATAGCTTGGTTCAATATTTAAACCATAAAGCTTGAATTCAATATATTCTCTAAAATCCAAAACTTGATCATTAATAACCCCTAAGACAAATCTTCCCCGATTCATTAAATTATCGGCAACTTTCAATGCCATCATCCCAAGATAACTGTTGCTCATCGTATCAGCTAAAACAATCCCCTTATCCAAAATCCATCGGTTTTTTTCCGCCATATCTTTTAGCTTTGGTTTAAGATATCTATCTTTAATATGGCCAGGCAGACCCCAGCTAATTAAGATTGAATCTAATATCTCACATTCAAAACCTTGGCTATCTCTGCATAAAAATTTACCTTTCGAGACTTCGATATCAGTATTATAAATATACCTTTCCAATATCTCTATTGCCGTCAAATCATTAAAAATGTTTAATACCGCTTGCTTTCGAAACTCAGCTAAACTACCAATTAAATGACGCCCAAATCCCAAATAATCAAATGGTTTTGTAGTAATATAATTCAATCCATCTAATCCTTTTTCTGCTACTTTAAATAGCAGATCTTTTATCGTTGCAGAATCTATTGAGTGGATTTTTTCAACTAACTGACTTTTTTTTGATCCAAGATCTTTGATGATACCAAAACTTGTATTCGCTATTATTTGTATCGAAAAAATTAATCTCTCCCTATCTTCAAGGTGATTTTTGTAAATTTGTGCTATACTTTCAAATAAAGGTTTACCCAAATTATATGAGTTTGCAGTTGTTGCAATGTTATAATACCATGCCTTAGATTTGTTGCTTATCACTGCTAAAGATTTGCTCAGAATTTCATATGCTCTAGGATAAATATGATCTTTAGCCTGGATCAAACTGGGCTTAGCCAGGCTTTTGACATAATTCCTTGCTTCATAAAATGCTCGAGATGGCAATGATGCAGCCAGCCAAAATTTATGAAAAACCTGACATCCAACCCGGTTATATTCACACTGAAACTGGGTTGTAATCCTGTTTCCATCAGCCAATTCGCCAAAAATATGTTCCGCAATTATTTCAAAAGCAGCTTTATTATTGAACATATTTAAGATCATTTGTTTCCTAAAAACGTTCAAGCTACCAACTAATTTCTCCGCAATTCCGATCTTTTGAAACGGCCATAAACTAATCTCATTTATTTTATCTAGAACTTTTTCCGCCTTAAGTGGCAAATCATTTTCTATAATTTGCCGTATATTAATTTCGTTATAATATTCTTTCGCTTTATTGTAATATATTGCTAGCTTATTATAACCATATTGTGCTATTGCGCTGTTAATATCATAACAGTCTAAGCCCAATTCAATTCCTGCTTCTAACCCATGCTTAACTAATGGCTCTGCAATCTGATAACCATATTTTACTGCTTGATACACTGCAGTTGTTGTATCATATACCTGGTTAAATAACCGGACTATTGATAGCGATGCTTGCTTTAAAAAACTAAATTTTTTTTGGTTATGCCCGATGACCAGTTTTTCTGCTTTGAATTCTTCTGAAGCATCATTTACAACACCATCGTCACTTAAAGAAAAATTGACCAATCCCTTAAAATATGATTTGCCTGCCAATTCGATTAGATCAGCTGTAACACCTATAGTTTTTCCCTTAATATTATTAATTGCAGTATTCAAATCCCAGCCGTCATCATCTTTGCTAATCCTAAATTCACCAAGATTGTCAGCAGAAATTGAATTTATTCCTATTCTTCCGCTACCTTTGATTTCTAAATCAATCGCCTTACCCCATATATTAATTCCCCCACGAAATTCAGAATCTCCATGTCCTGTTTTTAATATTATTTTTTTGTCATCACCATAGTTTTCTATATCCAAAGTATTCCAAATTCTGTCTTTAGGTAACTCGATTTCCCTGATATTATCGAACTTGTTGCCATAGCTTTCTTCAAGCCAAACTCCTTTTTCCTCTATCAATCCTCCAATCCGAATGTCATCTCTATTAAGCTTATATCCCTCTCCGATATCATTCAGACTCCAGAGTAGATTCCTAGCTCTCGCTGGATCAAATTGTTCTGGTTTTTCCGTTGTTACCTTATTTTGCCATAAATCTTCTACCTTTTGCACCATTCCTTTAATCCATCTGTTTGGATCGTGTTTTAATTCGTTCAACTTTATCTTGTTCCCTTCGGATACATCCCCGCCATTTTTAATGTGGTAATATATTCCTTCGATAGCACTAATCCTGACTCCTTGGTCATACCAAGTCTTGGCTACCCTAATCATTCCATCTACTAATTCATTATTGAATAATTCACCTCTGCCACTTGCAACCCTCCCTAGCTTGACTATCAACTCAATCTCCTGTCTACCTTCTTTCTTTCTGATTATTGTCTCTAATCTTGTCTTTAAACACTCGCCAAGATCTTGAATCAAATCATGCCCAATCTTGTTTCCAGCATTCATAAGTTGCATGATCTCC
>CALKVD010000099.1 GCA_937996615.1 uncultured Rickettsiales bacterium
AGCGATGTAAAACTGACCGTCTTTAAGTGCCTTGATGATCGTTTGTTTGTCCTCTTCGATATTTCCGCTGAGTTCAGATTTCAACAGCAAGTGCTGAGAGCCCACGCTCAGAATTCTTTCATAACTTGGGAACTTCATAATTAAGTTCGTAATAGGTATAGCGCGTGCAGAGGCCTCGGCCCCCAGAAATAAAGCGAATTTCTTTTTTTGGCTGATCTGATCAAAAGTATAAAGAGAACCATTATGGAGCACCAGTTTAATGATTCCGTTATGCTGCCGTTCTAAATTACCCATTTCAGCAATGATTGTGCTTTGCTTATCTTTTTCGCGAGAATCATTAATGAAAATACCTTTTAGTTCGTTCTTATTGCTTTTTTCTATATATATAGTCAAACCATTGTCAGTATTGAGAAATGTTTTGTTTTTTAACATGTCTAGCATTTGAGCATTTTCGATTGCGAATTTTAAATTTTTAAATTTATGGTGACTGTAAGGCATAACCCATAATGTAATAATGTAATGCAATGTCATTGCGATCAATGTTACTATCAAAAAAGCTTTCGATATCTGCTTAAGACTTAATCCAAGATTTGCTAGGGCAGTTAATGTTTTGCTTTTTCTTAATTCTTTGAGTAATAATATGTAAGACGTGACAAAAGCTATTGGAATTATATTAAAAAAAATATATGGAGTTACATACAAGATAGCCTTGCAGTAGTTGATAAAATCAACAGAATAGCTGGAAAGAGCTTCTAGCATAATCACTGACTGAATTGCGCACATAACGAGGCAAAAGATTGCAGTGATATTAAAAAATGATCCAAGGAGTTTATTACAAAGATGGAAGAAATAAATTGAATTTGGTCGCAGATTAACTGCTTTTTTGAATTCTGTAATATTCATTCTGTATTAAATCTTTTTCTAATTCCGTTCTTGGTGTTGCAGCAAATTTATGTTTATTTTCTTTTGATTTTCCAAACGATGTAGCATGAATTAATTTAATTATTAAGTCGGCTACACTTTGATTATAGACCAAATAGTGGTTTTTGGTATTTTGCCATTATCAGCTATTTGTTTAATCACAGCAATAGATTTAGTAACTATTGTTCTGATGAATGATTAAGTCAAATGAGCTGATCAGTTTTGCTTGATTAATGACCTTAGCGCTGTCGGAGCTTGCATAAAATATTTTGAGATTAAATGCAAGCTCCGAGCAACTTCTAAATTTTGCGATAGGCAAGAATAGACTAGAAGTCCATATCACCCATTCCGCCCATGCCCCCCATTCCAGGGTGGGCGCCACCCATCGCTTTTTTATCTTCAGGTTTATCAACAATCGCACCTTCAGTTGTAACCAGAAGCATAACGGCAGATGTAGCGCTTTCTAACGCAATTCGGACTACTTTTGCTGGGTCGATTATGCCAGATTTATATGCATCGGTATACTCGTGTTTTTGAGCATCGAACAGTTGGTTGCCATCTTTTTTCTCGAGCAATTTTTCGATAATTAATGAACTCTCCAAACCTGCGTTCTTCAAAATACGTGCAATCGGTGCTTTTAAAGCGTCCTTGACGATTTTGATCCCGGCATTTTCTCCATCGTTATTTCCTTTGATTTTGTCCAAAGCTTTTGAAGCATAAAGCAGAGTTACTCCTCCTCCAGGAACGATACCTTCAGCAATTGCCGCTTTGGTTGCGTGGTATGCATCGTCGACTCTTTCTTTTTTCTCTTTAACTTCGACTTCGGTAACGCCACCAACGCGAACAACGGCAACTCCGCCTGATAATTTAGCCAGACGTTCTTGCAATTTTTCTTTATCATAATCAGAAGTGCTGTCACTGATTTGCTTTTTGATTTGGCTGCAACGAGAATCGATTTCAGCTTTGGACCCAACGCCACCAACGATTGTAGTATCATCTTTAGTAATAATAACGCGTTGAGCTGATCCTAGATCTTGAACCGTTACATTTTCTAGTTTTTGGCCTAATTCTTCGCTGATCATTTGGCCACCAGTTAGAGTTGCAATGTCTTCTAACATAGCTTTCCGGCGATCGCCAAAACCAGGAGCTTTGATTGCTACAACTTTGAGTCCGCCGCGAAGTTTGTTGACGACAAGAGTTGCAAGAGCTTCTCCTTCGATATCTTCAGCGATGATCAATAGTGAGCGTGAAGATTGGACAACTGCTTCAAGTATTGGCAGAATTTGTTGAATATTGCTTAATTTTTTGTCGAAAATCAAAATATATGGTTTTTCAAGTTCAGCAACCATTTTTTCCGAATTAGTGACGAAATATGGCGAAACATATCCGCGATCGAAATTCATCCCTTCAACAACTTCTAGTTCAGTGTTGTTGCTTTTAGCTTCTTCAACGGTTACAACACCATCTTTCCCTACTTTGTCAAAAGCTTTCGCCAGCATATCGCCAATGTCTTTATCACCATTAGCTGATACGGTTGCCACCTGAGCTATTTCAGCTGAAGATTTGATTGCGCGGGACATTGATTTAATTTCATCAATCAATGCTTTGCATGCAGTTTCCATTCCGCGACTTAGTTCCATCGGGTTAACTCCGGCAGCTACTGCTCTATGACCTTTTTCAGCCATAGCATGAGCCAACACTGTTGTTGTTGTTGTTCCGTCACCAGCGTTATCGTTTGATTTGCTCGCAGCTTCTTTGATGATTTGAGCTCCGAGATTTTCGAATTTATCTTCTAGTTCAATTTCTTTTGCAACCGTTACGCCATCTTTAGTGACTTTTGGTGCGCCGAATGAACGACCAATGACGATTCTTCGTCCAGCCGGGCCTAAAGTTGCGCCAACAGTTGAATCCATAACTTCGATGCCGCGCATGATTTTGCTACGAGCACCACTACCAAGAATTATATCTTTTGCAGCCATAATTTACTTACCTATTAATTAATATAAAAATTTTATTGATTTTACCTTCAAAGCTAAAGCATTTTATTATTGCTTTAGAGACTAAATTTAATGATCTATTCGACCACAGCTAGAACGTCCGACTCTTTCATAACTAAGTATTCTTGATTGTCAATTTTGACTTCAGTACCGCCCCATTTGGCGAATAATACCAAGTCGCCAACCTTGACGTCCAACGCAATAACTTTACCATCCTTGTCTCGAACTCCATTGCCTACAGCCACAACTTTGCCCTTAACTGGCTTTTCTTTTGCTGTGTCTGGTATTAGGATTCCGCCCTTAGTGACGCTTTCTTCTTCGACACGTTCAACCACAATTCGATCATGTAGTGGTCTGATCTTACCTAAATTTTTGCTCATAATGCTTTACCTTGTTTTATTACCTATTTGTTTTTTTGTTGTACTAACAACTAGCACTGTCAACTATATAGGTTATAAAGTAATCTTTTCAAGTGCCGGTAGCAAAAAAATTTTACTTTTATTTAAATAATCTTATTTGGGAAGCCGATCTCTGTTAATGTATTGCGGGTGCTCCGCGATTTCTAGCTGCTTTTGTTGCATAAGGTTGCGAATGAAAGATTTGCGGACATATGCCTCATGAATTTTTCCAATCGCAAACAAAATTAGGCCTGCCAGCCCAACTGACAAGGCAAAAGCAGGTGATTTTTTGTCGATTAATGCTTTTGGTGCAATGTATAATCCTCCTGATAGGAATGTTGTAAACAAGCCAGCTTTGGCGCAATTTTTGCTGTAACCGATTTGTTTTTGATGTTCTTCTAAATTTTGCTTACTAAAATTGATGAAAGAATTACCATCTTGCTTGAGATTATCAAGGATATGCTGTTTAATTTTTTGGTTGTCCTGATGCTCTATAAACATTAGATGCTCTTGTTTGTAGTCTGCCAGTGCTTTGATTGTTTCGCTTTTTTGGAGAATTTTTGTATTTTCATTCAGAAATGATTTATGCTCTTTTGTTAGTTGGCTAATAACAATTAAAACCCTTGGTTTTTGTTCTGCTTTTGGCACTAGATTCAATAAAAAATTATAGCTGGATTTTGGCTCTTGTATCAAATCGATATAATAAGCATCAAGACCCTTAAACCAATTTCTTAATTTATATTTTATTGTCTTTTCATTGGTTTAGATATCGATTTTAATCTAAAATTACTTTTGCTTTTTTGCATATTCTGAATAGATTCTGCAATTAATGGTTGTTGGATTGGTGCTGGATTACCAAAGCCGGTTAACTTATGGTTCGATCGCACTGGCTCTAATTTTATTAGATTTTGATTTATTGGTTTTCTTGAATATGGTACTGGGCTTGATGGTCGGCTCAAAAATTGTCGTTGGGCTTGTGTACCAAAAGCCATCTGAGCGCCCTGATATCGCGGCTGCGCTTGAGGAGGTGATGAAAGCTTGTTCAAAGCAGGTGCATCTCCTTTCTTAATTATTCTAAATTCCTGTTTAGTATTTTGTGGTTTTGTTAATATTCCTTTATTTTGCAAAAACTCAGATATCTCTTCTTTGTTATCTAAAAATTGCAGATTTTTCACCTGTTCTGGTCCAAAATAACTGAAATCCAACATCATTTCTGGGTTTTGTGCTATTATTTCCGAGTGTTTTTGGTATTGTTTATTATTGAGCAAGTCAAAATGATATGGTTGTAGCATATTAAAATTAGCTATTGTTCCAGCATCAGAGATGATGACCAAAGCTATTTGTTTGTTCTCTGGTTTGCTGCAGAACTCTAGTTGCTCAGTTTTTAGTTTGGAAAAATTATCAA
>CALKVD010000100.1 GCA_937996615.1 uncultured Rickettsiales bacterium
GTAAAGGTATCATTTTCGATATAACTACATTGGAATAACTTGCAAAAAATAATTAATTTCTCACTGCCGTGTTAAAACTATTCTACTCAAACATTTGTCCATTTTCGCGTTTGGCTAGGGTTTTGTTTGCGGAATTATCTGAGAAAATAGAGTTATTGCCCGAATGTTTGTGGAATCCAAGTAAAGAATATTTATTTATTAATGCTAGTGGGGTACTTCCCAGTTTATATATTTATGATAATGAAGTTATATGTAATATCATACCCATCATAGAATTTATTGTCGACCACTGGGAAGAAAGTGGTGCTAGGCTGATCTTCGGCCATAGGCAATATTCAGATTTGCTCCAAAAAGCAAGGATCAGATATACCCTGGAATGGGCGGTACATAAATTTTATAATGACGTTACCAAATATATTATTAATGAAAGAATTATCAAAGTGATTAACACAAACTCCGAGCCAAATTCCCAAGCTATTAGAATTGCTAAAAAAAATTTAGTTCCACACCTAGAATATTTTAGTTATTTGCTAAGTCAAAGCGTTTATTTATGTGGCGACGAATTGACGGTTGCAGATTTTGCTCTTGCGAGTCAAATTTCGTGTCTTGATTTGGTAAATGATATAATATGGGAAAAATATGATGCATTGAAAAGTTGGTATTCTTTGCTAAAATCAAGGGGCAGTTTGCAAACTATTTTACAGGAGCAAATTCCCCAACTTAAGCCTCATAAAAACTATGCTAATCCAGATTTTTGACTTGCCTCTAGCTATTTTAGGTTGTTGTGTATATTATACGAATCAAGTTATTTTTTGGAAGGTCTTGTCTGTGTTTTGATGATATTGTAATATAATAAAACTTTTAAACTACGTTAAAATTATTGATAATGAATAAATTTAGAATAGAAAAAGATATCCTAGGTCAAGTTAATGTCGAGGCTGATAAATATTGGGGGGCCCAAACTCAGCGTACGTTAGAAAATTTTGATATAGGATCAGAATTAATGCCCCATCAGCTCATTATGAGTATGGTTTTAATAAAAAAAGCAGCGGCGATTGTTCATCGAAATCTGGGAATGTTGGAGGCAAAAATTGCTGATGCGATAGTTGTGGCAGCAGACGAGATTATGGTTGAGCATAAGTATCTCACTAGCTTTCCTCTCACAATATGGCAGAGTGGTTCAGGAACTCAAACCAACATGAATGTTAACGAAGTTATTGCAAATAGAGCAATAGAAATTCTAGGTGGAGAAATAGGTAGCAAAACCCCCGTCCATCCCAATGATCACGTGAATATGGGGCAATCAACCAATGACACCTTTCCTTCTGCGATTCACTTGGCTGTGGTTCATTTGATCAACCATAAGTTGTTACCGGCGCTAGAATATATGGCTGAAGCTTTAGACAAGAAATCTAGAGAATTTGCTGATGTTATTAAAGTTGGTCGAACCCATCTTCAAGATGCAGTTCCGATCAGTTTGGGGCAAGAATTTTCTGCCTATGCAACCCAGATCAAAAAGGCTATAGGGCGAGTTAATAATTCTCTACCAAACTTGCTTGAAATTCCCCAAGGTGGTACGGCAGTTGGTACTGGTATTAGCGCATCGAAAAACTTTGGTGATTATATTAGTGCTGAAATTGCTAAAATGACTGGCTATAAATTTGTTAGTGCCAAAAATAAATTTGAAGGAATTGCAGCGTCTGACGCAATACTTGAATTTAGCGGGGCGTTGAACGTTATTGGAGCTAGTTTAAATAAAATAGCTAAAGACTTAATTTTGCTTGGATCTGGTCCAAGATCGGGGATTGGTGAGCTGATTTTGCCTGAAAACGAACTTGGTTCTTCGATTATGCCGGGTAAGGTTAATCCAACTCAATGCGAAGCTATTCAGATGATTTGTGCTATGGTTTTTGGTAACAATTCTGCGATCACTTTTGCTTGTGCTAATGGAGTACTGGAGTTGAACACCTATCGTCCGTTGCTCGGGCATTTGATTCTACAATCGAGCGAATTGCTTGCCAATGGAATCGTAAGTTTCGTTGATCATTGTATTAGTGGGATTAAACATAATCCAGTGAGGATCAAGCGGTTACTCGGCGATTCCCTAATGTTAGCAACAGCTTTAAATCAACATATAGGATACGATAAAGCAGCAGCGATTGCTTATTCGGCCCATCATCAAAATATTTCGTTATATCAGGCGGCTTTAGAGAGTGGATTTGTTGACGAAAAACAATTTGAGATGTGGATTAAGCCAGAAGAAATGGTATAAAATTGACAATTTAAAGCGTTTTTGTAAAATATATTTCATATATATTGCAATTATGCTAATATAGAAACAATATACTATCGCAAATATTGTTTTATGCTGCAGTTTATCCGCTTGCTTTGGCGAAAAAAGGAAAGACCTATCAAAATATATCCAGAAAAATTAAGATCTGGTGATATCATGGTGATGCTTGCAATAGCGGTTGCAACAATTCTGATTGCAATATTATTTTTTTATGAAATCCAGAATCTGGGACCAGAGGAAGTAACTTTTGAACAATCTGATTCTAAATCTTCTAATATTAGGATTGGGTTGGATTTTAAAAAGGCTTCTTACAGCAATACCTATGGCGATATTGTCAAGGGAGTGGTGGTAATTGATCAGATGCCTGGATTTTTGATAAATTCCGATGGATTATTAAAGAAAGATGTGATTATTTATATTAATAGCTTAATAAATTCTAGAATTGTCTTGTCAAAAGGTAGTAAATTTTCAATGAAACAAGAATTTATCAGCGTTGCATCAAAATTGGGAGGCTTCTTTTTTCCTGATTATAATGGAGTTGTGAATGTTTCTGCTTATGCGATTAGTAAAAATGGTACTGTTTCTCAGAATATTCCAATTCGCATTGAGTCAGAGGTTCATACGCAATCAAATAAATTAGTTTTAAACTCTGCTAAACAGCCAATTCACAATAATATAAACAATGCATACAATCGCGGGGTTATTTTCCCTGTTAATAGCGGTTTTGCTAACACAAGTAGCAGCGCCACAACCTACACGTTTAATTTATCCTATGCTCCTCATATTCCATTCTTGGTCATTTTAAGCTTTATTGCAATTGCGCTATTTAATTTATCTAACCTTAGTTGCTTGGTAAATTTAATTCGCAATCAAGATTGGCATCTCAATTCAGTAATGCTGGCAATAATTATAATGTCTTTGCCATTTTCGCTGATGTTGCTGAATATTATGCCAAAAAGTCATGAAATTTCTGTGATTTGCTATTTTATCACTAAAATTACTTTTATATTTTTTAGCTTAAATCTTCTGACCCTCGTTTTGCGCTTTAAGTTTTCTTCATTAGCTAAAAGCTAGCCACAGTTGCGATTAATGATAGAATCTAGTAATGATTCACAAACGGAACCGGGAAAGGAGTTTGGTTTGCTTCGTCTTCAAGCATTTTGAGTACTTTTCTCAGCCATGCTTTGGTATCTTCTGGGTCATAATAAGCCCCGTCGATCATTCCATCCATCCAATCGTTTGGAAAAGGTTCAAGTGCTAAAATCTCTCTGCCCTCGGATATCGCTCTATCCAGTCGTTCTTTGAAGAATCTAGCTATATTTGTAGTTGTATCACCTTCTGTGTCGCGAGCCCATATTCTAGCTGAATCATAGTATTCCCAAACCAATCTTTTTACTATATGTTCGTCTGTTAAGTCAGTGTCTGCAAAACTTAGTAAAAAACTGGATAATTCTGGATATTGGTTATCTAAATTCATAAGGTGACCTCTATTCAATTGGATATGCGGTTTTGACAAATACTTTGCCATCATCTGTTTTCGTTAATACCACTTTAATTTTATATTTAGTATTGAGCAGTCGATTTTCTGACGTAATACCATGACCTATTACATGGTTGAATGCAACCCCTAACTCTTTGTTTTGCTCTTTTCGTATTCTTCCTTGTATAGACTCACAAATGGCACAGGGAGGGTTGTTCGCTCTACTTCTTCCTGCAGCATTTTGAGTACTTTTCTCAGCCATGCTTTACCATCTTCCGGATCGTAATAACATACCTCACTCCTATCGCAAATCCAATCATTCGGAAAAGGTTCAAGTGCTAAAATCTCTCTGCCCTCCGATATAGTGCTATCTAGACGTTCTTTGAATAATCTAGCGATATTTTCAGTTGTATCAATTTCTAGTTTGCGGGCACATATTCTAGCTAAATCATAGCAATCCCAAACAAATCTTTTTACTATATGTTCGTCTGTTAAGTCAGTGTCCATCCAACCTATCAGAAAATTGGATAATTCCTGATACTTTTTTTCTAATTGCATAATATACCTCTATTCAATTGGATATGCGGTATATAAATTTACCATCTTGCGCTGTTTACCTAGATTTAATAGCAAAATCTGCAGGTAATTTACCTATCTGGATTGCCTCTTCCTCCACCATTTTTAGCACCTTCTTGAGCCATGTTTTTCTCCATTCAATATCTAGGCATATGATATTTAACATATCACCTATCCATTCTTGTGGAAATGGTTCCATCACTAAGACCTCCTCACCTTCAGCTAAAGTGTTTATAATAGCTTGTGGCGCATTATCTTTTGCATAAAATTTACTTATTTCTTCATCTGCGTCGTCTGATACTGTAAATTCAACAAATAAACAGCCTAAATTACCAAATTTTTTATTTAATATGCTATATTCTTCTTCCATAATAACCTCTATTCAATTGGATATGCGGTATACAAAAAGATTTTACCATCTTCTGCTTTTTTTAAAATTATTTTTAATCTTTTAGTATAAATTAAATCCTCTTTTTCCGAATGCATGACATATCCGACTTCATTATTCGAGGTGAATTTAAAGCCTTCTATCTTCTTCGAATGAGGATTTTTCGCCCATTCATCAATCGCTGCTCTATTATGAGAAATCGCTTTTGAGATAGCGTCTTGAGCAACATAATATTTGTTAAATTTTGATACTTTAGCAACATCATTGGGATTTGCCGCCTTCATCTCCATCACTCTCTTTTTTATATCGACATAATCAGGCTTGATATGTCGTTCGATCGTATGACCGCCGTTAGGTCCACCCTCATGGTCACGAAGCTCCAACTTCCGATTCAACCATGCATTAGGGTGGCTGCTAAATCCTCGCACTGCAGATTTGATATAACTGGTTGTCACTGCAGCACCATAACCAGCAGCTAAGGTTCCGATTACAGCTGTGGCTGCTAATGCTTCTGCTTCTTCGGTGGTTAGATCGTCCCATTGAGATAAGGCCCAATTGGTTACCTCGTCTTTTATATTTTCGATCATGGCCTGGATATGCTCTCCAGCGATCTGATTCAATGCCGCCCCTTGGATTTCACCTCGCACAAAATTTAACAACCCAGGCAAGCCGCCACCTAAGATTGTTTGGAATACCCCACTTACTGCTGTCAACCCATACTCAGCAATCAACGGATATTCTTCTGCAAAATCTCCGTATGCTGAAATACATATCATGGCTTTTCTTGCCATAGCTTTGCCGACACTTACTTCACAAGCAGCAAACACGTCACTAAGACGTATCTCTTCCATATCAGTATCAGGTTTGGGATAGATTATATCATTTTCAACTCCTTCGCCTGAGCCAAAGATAGCACCCAATATCCTACTGAAAAATCCTGGTTTTGTTGCTTGGAGATCTTTAATTTCTGTTATGGTTTGTATTTTACCATATCTTCCAATAATGCTGCTGATCATCTGCTTTATCTGCAGTTTAATACTATCAGCAATATCGGTTGCGACATCAATTTGCTCGTTAAAAAGCTTGGTTAATTCTGCTATATCAGCTTTTAATGATGATAAAAATCCAGCTGTCTCTCTCACCTTTGCATTTGCTCCACCAAATCTGTATGCACTCTTTAACACTGCAGTTTGTGTTTGATTATTTATTCCATATTTTAATCTAATTGGACCAAGAATTAATCTAGTTCTTTGACTATAATTTCTATTTTCATCTATTTTATAATAAAGACGTATTGCACCATTCGCAATCACAGATAAAGTTTTATTCTCAATTTCTGCTATGTCTTTGCTTGGAAAATTACCATTCATGACATCGCTATTATCAAGAATTTTGCTTTTTGATATACCTAGCATGTCATATGATGGGCTCAAGTAATGGGATACAAAAAATCTATCATCTAATCTCCATATTGTAGTTTCATCAAATGCTGCGATAAGATCCAACCATACTTCAGATTTTGCTGTATTTTTATCATATTTTTTAGTTAATTCCGTTATATATCCAGCTGTTTTATTTTTTAGTAATTCTTTGCGATCATTATCATCCATACCATTGACAATAGTTCCACTATCAAAATCAAAAGTGTCAATATAACTTTGGATAGCATGAATCAAGGCTATGCTATATGAGTAATCAAGCTTATAACCATCATCCTTCATAGGCGCCAATATCATCACGTTAGGAAAAAGAGGATGTGTTGGCTCACCATATTGTGTTTT
>CALKVD010000101.1 GCA_937996615.1 uncultured Rickettsiales bacterium
AAACAAGCGTAAAAAAACCCGCCAAGGTTAGTGCAATAATGACCATTAAATTATCTTGCGTTTTAGTTTAAAAAAGAGCAATGTTTTTGCTTTATTACCTCTATAGGGCAGTTACCTGGTTTTTATATCCATTTATTATGTTATGGATTGGCTACCGAGCTGCGAGAGGCAAAGCTGATATAAAACGGTTTGGAGAATATTTTGGTTATGCTCTGCTTAAGCAACGTCCTAAAGGAAAAAAGCTATTATGGTTCCACGCCGCAAGTCTTGGTGAAGTAAAAGGAATTTATCCGATAGTCTATAAGTTAAGCGAAAAATTTCCAGAATTAACTATACTCCTAACCACAACTACAGTTAGTGGTGCAGAAGAGGCAAAAAAAATTAATCCAGGACGCATCATCCACCAATACATGTATGTTGACTGTCCCCAAGTTGTAAAAAGATTTTTTGATTCATGGCAACCCGATTGTGTTGTTTTTTTTGAATCAGAATTGTGGCCTAACACTTTAAAACATATTTCTAAACTTAAAAAAACAGGTATTAAGGCAATTCTGCTCAATGGAAGAATGTCGCCATCTTCAGTCAAAAAATGGGGATACATTAAAAGCTTATTGGTGGAAATGTTAAAACCTTTTGATTTAATTATTGCTGCTAGCAAAAGAGATGTAAAAAATTTCAGCATATTTACAGCAGAGCAAAAAATTAAATACTTCGGCAATATTAAATATGCTATCAATGACCTAGAAATTCAGGATAGAAATAAAAAAAATTCGTTGTTGTTAAATTGCAACAATAGATCAGTTTTTTTATGTGCAAGTATTCACCCAGGGGAAGGGGAAATTATTCTGAAATCATACATGGAGTTGCGCCATCAAATACCAAAATTACTTACTATAATAGTCCCAAGGCACGTTACTTATTGCTATGCTTTAGCACGAGAAATTAAGATGTTGAATATCAAATTTGCTTTGAGATCTCAAACTACAGAAATTACGAATGATACAGAGATATATTTGGTTGATACTTTTGGAGAATTGGCTGGTTTATATCAATTTGCTGATGTTGCTTTTGTTGGGGGGTCGTTGATTAAACATGGAGGGCAAAATATATTGGAAGCTGCTTATGCTAAAGTACCTGTGGTAATTGGGCCATATTATGATAATTTTGCTAATATAGTTGAGGAAATGCTAGAAGGCACCGACGCATTAAAT
>CALKVD010000102.1 GCA_937996615.1 uncultured Rickettsiales bacterium
CCTAATAGAAAACATATGGCAAACAATATAGTAGAACAATTAAAAAATCAGATAAATCGAGATGTTTCTCTTGCAAATTATATCAAAATCAATTGGCATAAGTCAAAAGCTGTATCACCAATTCTATATTAAGTAAACTCAGACTATTAACCACTGTTAACAAGGGTATTGGAAATTAAATTGATAGTAAGTTATGCTCATTGGCTTAAAACAAATATCCTCAACAATCAAAAATAATATCACCAAAATAATATAAAAACAGCATCAGTACGGTACCAGCAATCCAAAAATTAATTCAAGGTTCGGGCAATAGTTTGCTTTATCCACACATTTTCCTGATCTTAAGCTCATTGGGTCAAAAGATAACCAACCAGAGCAATATAACCAGCTGTTCAACTAATTAGTTTTGTCTATTACCTTTTTTGTGTGATTTTATGGTATTTGAGCTATAGCAAATTAAGTTGTAGTTTGCTAATCTCTAAAAATCTAAGCTGGTAATATTGTAAGCGAGACAGAAGTTAGCAGAGCTTCTGAGGATGCCCGGCGCGCCCTAAAACACGGGTGTATATTCTGATGTATATGAAGATTTGAGGACGGATTTTTTGAACGATATTACCTAAAAATTTTCATCTCGCAACAACCCCAAGCTGTATTATTATTAGCATTTCTGAAAATATTAATATAATAACACCTAGATTTTTATAGAATACTTGATATGAAACTTTTCATTTAATTTACTACACATAATCCACTATTTTAGAGAATATACAGTAATATATCAATATAAAGAGATAAAAGCCATCTAGACCGGTCTTCAAACCTGAATTTATATTAAGATAAAGTAAGCAAGTAATTTTTACTATATCTAAAATCGTCGATTCTTTTAGCTATTTTCTTAGTTAGATAATATCAGAATCTACTATTGCTGTAAGAGTTACTCCTATCTTATCACCAACAACTACAACTTCACCCATAGCTACAATTTTGCCGTTAATATGTACCTCAACTGGATCCCCAACACTTTTGTCCAGCTCTAAAATCATCCCGGGCTTAAGGTCAAGAATTTGTTCTACTTTAAGTTTTTTACGACCCAAAACCATCGATACCTCGAGAGGTATCCCATAAACAGCTTTGATTGCATCATTTGATTGGTTTATTGCATTATTTTTAGTTTCCGCTGACATTTTATATTTTTTATTTAAATAATTTATTGTTAATATAATATTTTACTATTTCAACCTATAATCTTATATATAACTTATACTGTATTTGAACTGTTCATATAATGAGCTAGTATTGCATTTAACTCTTCTAAAATCAATTGTTTATTTTTAATAATTTTACCTTCTGCAAATTTTATTGTACAATCCCCAATCGACATTATAGGATTTTCTATAAATTCTATATTATTTAGTGCCGAACCACTTAACTCATCTTTGATTAAATTTTGCACTGGCTTTTTGATACTAGGATTTAGCTCAATAACAACAGCGTAATCATCAAGCAATAGCGCTAAATGTTGGATCAAAAAATCACGCACAATTTTTTCTGGGATATATGTTCTGACACATTCAGTAATTTTGCTCGCAATTTCATAAGACATACTGATAACATCTTCGCGATAATGACCTAAAAAATCAATAATCTGTGATTTTAATTCATGTAGCGATTGGGTAATTTTGTTTAAACAGTCTGAGATTTGCTGTTGTTGCTCTTGATAACGTAGCGCTATGCTACTATGCTGACCTTTGTTATCCGAATCCCCACCTTCAATCGAATCATGATGCTGCTTATTGTGATTTTGAATTTGGTCTTGAGATTTAATATTCTCTTGAATTATAGTATCATAGACAGATTCAGTTGCTGTGCTTTGATATTTCCTATCTGATTGTTGATTGGTATCAAACTCAAAGTTTGATATTGTATCATCTAAACTTTCGAATATTTTATTGTTTGGAGTTTGAGATTCTAAAGACTCGTCATTAGTCGGGAGTTTTGGCTCTGGAATTTCTTCTATGATTTGGCGATTAATATGCTGGCTATAGTCAGCATATTTGTTGGTCAATTCATTTAATTTTCCATCACTTAAAGTTGAAATTTTTGCTTTATCAAATCTAGAATCTTCGGTTGTTTTTTCGTCATTATTATATAAGTTTGATTCAGTGATAGTAATAGAATTTTGCTCATCTAGGCTAGGAAAACTCAAGCCGTTTATATCACTATTCTCTGGATTAGCTACCTTCTTTATATCGGCAAATTTCCTAAATTCTTTAGTTTTATTCGAGCTATTTGGTTGAAAATCATCTGAACTTATATCATTAATAATGCTTTTATATTGATTTTTTCCTTGAAATAGTTCTAGATTTTCGAATTTTTTTTGTTTTTCGGTAGAAGGACTATCAAAATGGTCATTTTCTCCATTGGAATCTTTGGGGCTATTAAAATCTTGGAAATTGAATTTTCTCATAAGAATTTTGCTTTTTTAAGTTTTTTTATGACTAGTTTTTGGTTGTATTTGCTTTTTGATATATTGAATCTTTTCCTTTATTTTTTTAGATTTAAATATTTTGCATTGAATTTATAGCTAAAAGGTAAAATATGATGAAAAAAATTCTAATTCAACCGATATTAGCCCCTATTTTTAACTGTAATATAATATATCCCAAACTCTGCTTTTTAAACTCTAGGAAAACTAATTGCACCAAGTTGTAGTAATTCTTTTGCTTTAGTGACAATCTCACCTTGAGCAACCCTCGAATCGTTAACGTTACCAACAACAACTTCAATATCTTCAAGGAGCAAACGCATCATACGCTGCGACATTCCTTTGGTGAATACTTCTCTGACATTGTCGTCAACATTTTTAAGCGCGAGAGATAACAGATCTTTATCAACTGAGCGTATTAGCAGTTGGATACTGGCTTGATCCAATAGTTTAATATCATCAAAAGTGAACATCAGTTTATTGATTTCGCTTGCAATTTTTGGTTGATATTTCTCTAGTT
>CALKVD010000103.1 GCA_937996615.1 uncultured Rickettsiales bacterium
TTTTTGATAATTCGTTAGCTATTTCAGCTAAAACATTGGCAAAATCATTTTGGGTTGAGTGATAATTACCCTCAATTTCGTTTTGATTCAATATTAATTCGGTTTTGATCATAGTTTGCGCTTTCGAATCTTGTTGTGTTTCAAAACTACAACTTCCGGTTGTTTTAAGATTAAATAAACTTAAGGTCGGTCGCAAAGTAAAAGGATCGATAAACGCATGTTCCGGTTTTAATTTAAATTCTGCGTCTTTAGATTTTGTTGTGATTTGGGAAAGGTCGATTTGCGATAAAAGATCTTTGAATAAAAAATCAGTATTTAGGTTAGAATTTTTTTGCGAAGATAAAATTCTATTAAGAGATGGGATATGATAAAAAAATCTTTTGATTTTATTTTTTTTATCATTCAGTTGATGATTTTTTTGCTGTAAATTTGGTTGTGAAATTTCTGATATATTTTGTTTGGCTAAATTTAAGATAGTAGGAGAAACATATTCCAGGATTTGAATATATTCGGAGTTATGAGCCAAAGCTTTGTCGATTAATTTTTGGATTATCTTCATATTTTTGAGATTATATGCATTATTATTTTTTGGGTGGCAAAACTAACTAAAGGCGCTGGATTTTTTAGCGTCTGGTTCTCTGATATAGATCGGGACTGGCTCAAAGATGATGTTATTCGCAAATGAGGTTTGGGTTATGCTATTATAATATAGTCCAACGCTATTAGCAGACGGATATATCACCTCTTGCAACCGAGATTTAACCGAATCACTTAGGCGATTTGCGTTACCATAAATCGGGAGATTAGAAGCGTAGCTATTTATATCTTCTTCTGCAATTAGAGTGATATCATTTTGCGGGATTAAACCAGCAAACTTTTGGATATAGACAGCTTTTCTGCCAGCGTCCATCATCAAAACATATTCGCCATTATTTGCTGTTTGGACTGCCATTGCTTGCATTGTTGTAACGCCAATAAATTTTAGGACTGGATTTCTTTTTTTTAATACCAAATATAATCCATTTGCATAGGCAACACCTATTCGAATCCCAGTAAAACTCCCCGGACCTATGGTCACTACTATTGCGTTGATACCGTCGAGGTTTTGGTTTGCTTCTAATAGGGTTTTTTCTGTTAAGGTTGCAATCATTTCGGCTTGCATATTCAGCTCGACAGAACTTTGTTCTGCGATGATTTGGTTTTCTTTTAAAACAGCAATTGAGCAAATTGAAAACGAAGTGTCTATTGCAAGAATGTTATTCATTGAGCTAAAAATTGATCCTAATTAATTTAGACAAGCAACCATATTTTTATATTGCTATAGCTTTATATTTTTTTAAATAACAGCGATGCATTGGTTCCGCCAAATCCAAATGAATTTGAAAGCGCCACTTTAGTGTTTTTTTCTATTGCTTGCTTTGGTACCAAATTGATTCCTTCGCATTCTTCTTCTGGTGATTCAAGATTTAATGTTGGTGGAATAATACCATGTTTCATTGCTAAAACTGTAAAGATAGCTTCAACACTACCAGCCGCTCCAAGCAAGTGGCCGATTGCTGATTTAGTTGAAGACATACATAAATTCTTTTTATCGTTGTTGAATAATCTTTTGACCGCCCCGAGTTCAACCATGTCGCCCGGCGGAGTTGAGGTGCCATGAGCATTAATATAGTCGATTGCGTCAGGGTTTAGACCGCTTTTAGCGATTGCTTGTTGCATCGCGCGATAGCCACCATCACCGGTTGTTTCTGGTGACGTGATGTGATATGCGTCGCCAGTCAAACCGTAGCCAATAATTTCAGCATATATATTAGCTCCTCGTTTTTTTGCATTTTCATATTCTTCCAGCACAACAACTCCAGCTCCTTCTCCCATCACAAATCCGTCCCGTCCCTTGTCCCATGGACGAGAAGCTTTTTCTGGAGCGTCATTATACTTTGTTGATAAAGCTCTCGCTGCTGCAAATCCAGCAACTCCAAGGCGACATATCGCAGCTTCTGCCCCCCCAGCAATCATCACATCAGCGTCACCATCGCGAATTATTCTTGCTGACTCTCCGATCGAATGGGCTCCGCTGGCACAGGCTGAAACTACAGAGAAATTTGGTCCTTTAAAATTATGTTTGATCGATATATGGCCAGAAAGTAGGTTGATTAAACTTGCTGGAATGAAGTATGGGCTGACTCTTCTTGGACCTTTTTCTTGGAGGATATTTGCATGGTTTTCGATACAAATTAAACCGCCAATTCCAGAACTGACAATTACTCCTGTGCGATTTTGTTCTTCTTCTGTTTGGGCGATAAATCCAGAGTCAGCGATTGCCTGATTTGCTGCTACTAGGCCGAGTTGGATAAATCGATCCATAGTTCGAATGTTTTTAAGATCGATCCAATCTTCAGCTAAAAAACCTAATTTTTCGTCTTCTTCTTTTGTTGGAATATAAGCTGCAATTTGACATGTTAAATCTGAAGTATCAAATAATGAGACAGGAATTTTCTTGATTCCGCTTTTGCTATTTGTTAAGTTGCTCCAAGTCGTTGCAACATCGAGTCCTAAAGGGGTAACAAGACCTATTCCAGTGATTACTACGCGTTTCATTTTCGAATTGAAATATAA
>CALKVD010000104.1 GCA_937996615.1 uncultured Rickettsiales bacterium
TGCTCTTCCGATCTACTAAAACCCATTCAGCATTTTGTAACCCTTCCACATGTATACCGTGTTGGTACAAAGGCTTAACAAGGTCAACTATTTTCTCCGCCATAGAAGCAACATGCCGCGAAGAACGCCCTGACGCAATAATCATAAAATATGCTATATCTGATTTACCAACCAAATCAAGCACAACCAAATCCTCGGCTTTGTCGTCATTCAGTTGCTCTAGGACAGTATCATTGAGCTTTTTGAAAAAAGGCACCCCCTCTGTAATAGAGTCTAATTTAGGACGCTTTTCTGCGAGATTAGCCAAATCTTGCTTCTTTTTGTTTAATAGTTTATCTGTCATTTTTTGTTCTTAATATCTTCAATCAATCTTGTTTCTTTTATTATAATTAGTAAGATTAATTCCGCTTGAATTAATCTTACTAATGCTTATAGCATACTTAATTTGATTTCTATTTATTTATATACAATCCCAAAAGCTTCATCCCAGGTTCCTTTAGTTGCAGCTTTAGAATATTCAGTTGCCCTATTTTCAAAGAAATTCACGTGCTCAGGAGAATTTAAAATTTCATCCATCCAAGGCAGTGGATTATTTTCAATATGGTAAAGAGGCTTCAGACCTAGCTGCACCAAACGACGATTTGCAATATATCTAATATAGTTTTTCGTTTCAGCAGAAGTCATTCCCTCAACCGCACCCTCGATTTCGAACGCAAGGTCAATAAATGCATCTTCATGGGTCACAATAGTATCACAAGCATTTCTTAGGTATTCATGCAATTCAGGCGTGTCAACCTCTGGGTTTTCCATCACAAAAGTATGATATAGCTTGATAATAGATTCAGTATGCAAGGTTTCATCACGAACAGACCAAGCAACAATTTGCCCCATGCCTTTCATTTTGCCAAAACGTTGGAAGTTCAAAAGCATAGCAAACGAAGCAAACAACTGCAGCCCTTCAGTGAATGCACCATAGACCGCCATAGTCTTGGCTATATCAATCTTAGAACCAACATTAAAACTATGCATGTATTCATACTTATCTCTCATCTCTTTATATTTCATAAATGCTTGGTATTCAATTTCCGGCATTCCAATTGTGTCCAAGAGATGGGAATATGCATCAATATGTATCGTTTCAATATTAGAAAATGCTGATAACATCATCTGAACCTCAATCGGTTCGAATATTCTCATATAATGCTTAACATAGCAATTGTTAACCTCTATATCAGCTTGGGTAAAAAATCGAAAAATTTGAGTCAAAAGATGTTTTTCACCTGGAGTCAAATTAATCTTCCAATCTTTGACATCATCAGCCATCGGAACTTCTTGCGCTAGCCAGTGAAGCTGTTGTTGCTTGAGCCATGCATCATATGCCCAAGGGTAGTTGAATGGTTTATAAAACGGCTCTGCTTTTAATAAAGACATATATGTACTTTGATATACTTTAATTTAATTTTAATTAAGAACTTTGATTTCTAAATTATACATACAATTCTGTCAAAAGTATAGCACCGATTTGGTTTTAAAAAGATAAAATCAATAACCAACTGTATTTCTATATCTTGCCAATAAAACACAAAGGTTTAATTACTAATTAAACATAATTTTAATATTTATGCCACAAAATACGATTAAATAATCAATATTAATTAATCAAAAATTGCTTTTTATTAATTTAATTACTACGATTTAGTGCTAGAACGTTAGCATTTTAATATTTCAATAAAATATTAAAATAAAATCATAAATATAGGTCTAATAATGCGGAATATCAAATACAAAATATTAATGGCAAATCTATTTGTCGCCCTAACATCAACCGCTTTCGCTAATTATGGTGACGCTGGAAAATGGAGCCTAACCGTTGGAGTTGAAGGCTATACAAGCAGTATCAATAACAGCTCTTATGAATATAATACCACCTCTGATTTAGCATACCAAGATCCACATGGGGTTATCGACCAAGATCTAGCACCCGAAGCAAAGCAAAAAACTTTTATCAAAATTACCGCTAAATCCGTTGATCTCAACAAGGATACATCAGCAAAATTTGAACCAAAAGAGCAAATCGCTAAATCAGTTGATCTCAGCCCGGATGCAACACCAAAACCAGGCAACACCCTCCAAAAAACTCAACATAAAATGACCATAGAAGACATGCTAAAAAACCTCAGAGAAAAATCTAAAAACTTAACCGATCTCGAACCGAGCACAACAAAAGCACAGCAGATAAACAACAATAATTAATTAAAATGACAAACTATATTACTAAAAAAATCATTATACTATCAATAGCTGCAACTTCAATCCTAGCTCAAGCATCAGTATGCAGCGCTGGGACAAGCAAACCACAAGATTTCAAGATGCGTGGTACTGCTTTCTCAGTAGGGGCAGCATACTCAATCACAGATTGTACCAGAGTTGGCATAACTGCAAGCCGTCAACCAAAGAACCTAACCTCTAGTGGCGGCAAAAACTATACCTACAGCGCAACTAAACTTATGTTTAATCTATATCAAGAATATTCAAATCCTTCAAAATTGAATCCATTCATAATGTTTGGTGCGGGAATATCTAATTCAAAATTAAAGTGGGCACCAAAAGGACTAAAAGGCAATTTCAGCTCTGGCAACGTCAACAAATTTAGCTATGAAGCTGGTGTCGGCGTTGAGTATAAAATCAAACCGACTTTCGGTGTCAGTGTTACCTATAAGCTATCAAACATGCCCAGTTTCAAGATGAAAGATTATACAGATGGCAGCACTCTAATCAAAAATTGGAAAACTTCCAGCACATACCAGCACAGCGCCGGCCTTGGAATCAGATATATCTTTTAATTGATAGCAAGCAACATTATCTGCTAACTTCAGTGCCACTGATTCAGAAATAATTGTTATGATTAATAGTAAAACAACTGTAACAACCACATCATAAAACAGTTGTTTTTTAGCAACAGTAATATAATTATAATAATTTATTACCCATATTTACAGTTGAGCTTTAAATCAAACAACTGTACTACTATTAATTAGAGAGTGATTAAAACTCTAAATTAAAAATTAATTAAATACAGGTATAGTTTTTATGAATAAATTATTACAAAGGGCAACCCTTGCTGTTGCTGCTCTAACTCTTGCTTCTGGAACAGCTTTTGCAGCTGCTGGCGATGCTTGTAAGTGGAACATGGGTATCAGCGCAGGTTATGCGATTACTGGCAAACCTACTAAAACATTAAGTGACTACATTGAAGATACAACTGGCACAATGACTGGCCAAGAACAAAGTGGCAAGTTAAAATCAATGCGTGGCTTAGTCACTAACGTCAACATTGGTTATGCAATGAACGACAATGTTCGTTTTAGCTTTGGCGTCGGCTACGCTCCAAAACTCAAAATAAAAGGGAGCGCTGGTGGCATTAGAAATATGACCGGTGTTGCAACTGCTTACTATGATTTTGTTAACGACACAATGGTAACCCCTTTCCTTTCCCTTGGCGTTGGTATGCAAAGTGCCAAAATGAGAACCAGTGCAATTGGTGTTACCGAAAGAATGCCGTCTAACGCAACTAGCGGAACACCTGGTGTCACTGGAAAAGTCTTGGGAGGAGCCGATGATCTAAAAACCAAGAGATCGACTTCTGTTCGTGGAGAATTTGGTGCAGGACTTGGTTTCAAAGTTTCAGATGGAGTACATCTCGAATTGGGCTATAAATTAGCTAATACACCTCGCGTTAAAGCTACCCAAACCCAAGTGCTTACTAATATAGTAGCAGGGGCAAATTCCACAACCAAATCTACAGATACTGAACTAAACAAAGTTGAAGTAACCTCAAGACTAGGTTCAACAATCGAGCATTCTCTATCTCTTGGTGTGAGATTCAACTTCTAGTTTGATCAAAACTGTTTTTTACCTCCAGGATATTTTAGCTTTGCTTCTGCAATCCTTGCAGCTAGACCAAATTAATGGTCTAGCAAAAAGCAACTTAAGCTGCTTTCAAAACTAAAAAACTTGAGGATAAAAATCGCAAAACAAACTAAGCACCAACAACAGCTTCAACGCTGCGGTTGGTGCCTAGCCCCTACTTTATCGGTCGAGTATAATTGCATACAACTACCGATAAACAAGAGACTGCTAATCACCATTTCCCACAATGCTTAACCCAAAATAAATAACTTAGACAGGTTTCAATTGAGAGATGGTACTCATCAGCTAGACGGATTTTCATTCTACGATTTAAAGGATATCTATTTTTAAATTCTTGGGAAGTACCTAAACAAAAAAAATTTTAATTTATAGCTGAATCAGTATAAAATTGGTATTTTATTTCGCATATTTGGCTAGGATTTACCAGCATTATAACAGTTTTTGCGACACGACTTTTATTCCGACTTTGCGATATCTTGATTTAATTTAAATATAATTAAATTATCTTTTGCACCATCTAATCTCCAAATATATCACCCATGGTTTTTTATTGCTGTAAAGCAGAAATTTCTGGCCCTAGCAAAAACCTCCCCCAGCCAGACTCTACCGAATTTTATGTCAACTTCTTAAGATTCGCATCACTTATTTATTTTTTGATTATTTTATTATTTTAGATTTTTACTATTCCAAATTAAGCAATAATTGTTGTTTCAATTAGCTAGTTTATCTTATCTTTCAAAACCAAAATTCCAAATTCAAAACTACAAACCAAGCATCAAAATTATTTATGATATATACCATCAGCACTTTCATAATTTAAGATTATCGTTATATTATATAGTCACACTTCAGATCGCATGTCACAATAAACCCACCACTACAATTTACCATAATCTATCTTGCCCCCCCTCCTTCAGCTATTCCTGTCTCTGAACCAACGCCAAGGTAAAATAACGCAACGATTGTATTAATTTTAGAATCAACTCTTTTTTCGGCGCCAATCTAATCTGCAATTGATCCAGAGATTCCAAAGCTTTAGCCGCATAAATTTCTGCAATCTGCCTAACACTCACTTCTATTTTATAAATAATCATTAATTGTTTTAGCTGATTTTCTATTTCGCCAGTCAGAACATCTCCCTGATATACTTGCATCAAAATCTTTGATTCTGCCTCGCTACAACAAGACAAGAGCAGCATTAAAGGCAGAGTCATTTTGCCTTCTTTTATATCTTGGAATATATCTTTTTTCTGTGACTTTCCACAATAATCGAGGAGATCATCAATAATTTGAAAACAAATCCCAAGATTAAGCCCAAAATTTTCAATAAAACCCGCTAATTCATCTTCCGCCCCACTAGCTAGCGCGACACTTTCACAAGCAGCGGCAAATAGCGTTGCAGTTTTTGCTTCTATCAATCCGAGATATTGCTCAAAACTTATTTGATAGTCACCAATCATTTCAAGCTGTCTAACTTCAGCTGATGCAATAATTGCCGAAGCTTTAGCTAAAGAGTTCAAAGCTTTGAGAGATTCAGTTTGTAACATAAGATTGAACGATTGACTAAAAAGATAATCCCCAACCAAAATGATTGCTTTTTCTCCCCAGATAGTGTGGGCTGATGGCATCCCTCTTCTGATTTTACTTTTGTCAATAACGTCATCATGTAGCAACGTTGCAGTATGAATCATCTCAACAGCAGTTGCGAGCAGAATTGAATTCTGTTGGGTATCAAAAATAATTCCAGTAACTAAAGCCAAGAGAGGTCTAAGCCTTTTCCCTCCTGCTTTTGCTATATGCTGCGTCACTATTGTGATAAGTGATTCAGTTTGGTTCAGATTTGGGGTATCGCCCTGGTTAGTTCGATCATTAAGATTATCAATCTGAGGTACATCAACTAATAATTTTAGATTAAATATTTCATTAATTTTACTATAATCTTCAACAAAATCCTTTGATTTATTTTTTCCTGTGTTTGCTATTATACTTTTTGGCCAACAATTGCTAATCGACGCTATAATCGAAGCATCAACCTGGAGTAGATTTTCTGCAACCACAGATTGAATTTCGTTCAGATAGTCTTTCAAAGTTTTATTTTCTATAGTCACTTTATATAAAATATATAATTATTATAAATGCTATATAGCAGTATAATAGTTCAGAGTACAGAATTATTAAATTAAATACTTTAAGATTGATACCTTTAAACTTGACATTAAATTAACAAGAATTTAGAATTCGCAACTAATTATTAATAATAATTAGGCTGTTTTAACATGCAATTTATAGACGTTTTACACCATAATTTGGAAGAACTTTATCTCCTTAAACATCCATTTTACCAAATGTGGAGCAATGGGTCCCTCGATATTAACATATTACAAAACTATGCAATAGAATACTATCACCATGTAGCAGCATTCCCTCGCTATATCAGCGCGATTCATTCTCAATCTAGCAATATCAAAATTCGCCAAATTTTATTAGATAATTTAGTAGACGAAGAAAAAGGCGAGGATAACCACCCAGAGTTGTGGCAACGCTTTGGCGATGGTATTGGAGTCGAACGGTCTAAATATAATTATGATAAAATCAAGCATAAACAAACCAAAGAATTGGTCGAAGGCTATTTTGACCTTGTGAAAACCGACTTTGCTACTGGTCTTGGCGCTTTATATGCTTACGAAAGACAAACTCCGGAAGTCTCTAACTCAAAAATTGATGGCCTCAAGACCCATTATGGGATCAATGACCCAAAAACACTACAATTTTTCAGCACCCATATGGCAGCCGATGAATGGCATAGACAAGAGTTTGCTGATATAATTTCGGACCTTGCCCCCGAGCAGCAGCAAAAAGTTCTTGCTGGAGCTTTGGCTGGTGCGAAACTATTATGGGGCTTTTTGGACGGATTGCTGGAAGATGTGCGAATGCAAAATAATCAGTGTGTAGT
>CALKVD010000105.1 GCA_937996615.1 uncultured Rickettsiales bacterium
CATACGGTCAGCAAATATTACAGTCGCCTTTTGACCGCAATAACGGTAAACACGACCAATCAAATTCGCAATCTCTTTCTTGGTAAGAACGATATTACAAATTTCTGGCTGTAATTTAGGGTGACGTGGTAATAAATCCACAATCATGAAACGACCCGGGGTTGTTTTGATTGTGCGGGTAATATTATCGCCATTTTCGTCAACACCATGCCAACGAACACGAACTTTGGTGTGAACATTTACTTGTTTCGCATCCAAAGCGGCCTCAATCTCACCCATGTTTACGAATGCGCGACCTTCACCAGGTTCACCTTCGCGGACAGTAGAGATGTTATAAAGACCCAAAACGATATCCTGTGAAGGCTCGATAATTGGTTTACCATTTGAAGGTGAAAGAATGTTGTTGGTTGACATCATCAATACGCGCGCCTCAAGCTGCGCCTCGATTGATAATGGAACGTGAACCGCCATTTGGTCACCGTCAAAGTCAGCGTTAAAAGCACTACAGACTAGTGGATGAAGCTGAATCGCTTTACCTTCGATCAATAGTGGTTCGAATGCTTGAATACCGAGGCGGTGTAGGGTAGGGGCACGGTTTAGGAGAACAGGGTGTTCTTTGATAACTTCATCTAAAACATCCCATACTTCAGGTCTTTCAGTTTCAACCATTCGTTTGGCATTTTTTAGTGTTGTTGCAAGACCGAGCATTTCTAGCCTGCCGTAGATAAATGGTTTGAATAATTCGAGCGCCATTCGTTTTGGTAGGCCACATTGATGAAGCATTAACTCTGGACCAACAACGATTACAGAACGGCCGGAGTAGTCTACACGTTTACCGAGGAGGTTTTGTCTGAAGCGACCTTGTTTTCCTTTTAGCATGTCGGCAAGCGATTTAAACGGACGTTTATTAGCGTTCCTTAATGCTCTTACTCGGCGACCATTGTCGAACAACGCGTCAACAGCCTCTTGGAGCATTCGTTTTTCGTTGCGTACTATGATATCTGGGGCATGAAGTTCGATCAAGCGACGCAAACGGTTATTGCGGTTGATAACCCGACGATAGAGTTCGTTTAGGTCCGAGGTCGCAAATCTGCCACCATCGAGCATCACAAGAGGACGTAGATCTGGCGGTATTACTGGGAGGATAGTCAAGACCATCCATTCTGGTCTGTTGCCTGATTCTATAAAATCTTCAACAAGTTTTAAACGACGCACAGTTTTTTTACGTTTGGTTTCAGAATTGATTGTTAGCAATTCAGTTCTTAGAGCTTCTTGTAGTTTAAGAAGATCTAAAGAGGTTAACATTCTTTGGATAATTTCAGCACCAATTCCAGCGACAAACGAATCCTCGCCATAGGTGTCAATTGCTCTGTCATATTCATCTTCGCTAATCAAATCGCCATACTTATAGTCTGATAGGCCTGGTTCAGCGACAATGTGTGAATCAAAATATAGTACCTTTTCGATGACTTTTAGTGGTAAATCTAATAGGGTCGAAATTCTAGAAGGTAGAGAGCGCAAAAACCAAATATGGACAACGGGTGCTGCAAGCTCTATATGTGCCATGCGGCGACGGCGCTCTTTGGACGTTGTTACCTCAACACCACATTTTTCGCATATAATACCGCGGTATTTCATCCGTTTATATTTGCCACATAAACATTCATAGTCTTTGGTTGGGCCAAAAATGCGCGAGCAGAATAAGCCACCGTTTTCTGGTTTGATCGTACGATAGTTTACCGTATCTGGTTTTTTGACCTCACCAAATGACCAGCTACTTATTACTTCGGGACTAGCGAGAGAAATTCGTAGAGCTTCGAAATCATTGGTATTATTGATATTGTTAAAATAATCAGCAAGAACAGCCATCTTTTATGTATATATATATTAGTTTATAAGTTTTTGTATATTTTCCTTATCTTTTTATTACTTCTTTTTTCAGTTTCTGGATCGGTATAATGTGATATTATAGTGCATGATCGATTATAGTTATCGATAAGTTGACTCTATTATTATTCATTATGTCGATTATTGGTTATTACATATTTTGCATTTTTAAATATTGTTACACTATTTTTTTCAATCACTACATCACGGCGCTTTTCTGGAGTGGTAATAGTTAGATTAGGAAGCTACTATCTCACCCTGCATCGCTGCCTTGTCTTCAACTTCTGCTAAAGATCTGGTTTCAACGTTTAATCCTAGGGAGCGTATCTCCTTGACCATAACGTTAAATGATTCTGGTGTTCCAGATTCAAAATTGCAATCTCCTCTGACAATGTTTTCATACATTTTAACACGACCAACTACATCGTCAGACTTAACGGTTAGCATTTCTTGGAGAGTATATGCAGCGCCATAAGCCTCAAGTGCCCAACATTCCATCTCACCTAAGCGCTGTCCACCAAAATGGGCTTTACCACCAAGGGGTTGTTGGGTGACGAGGCTATATGGACCAACTGATCTACTGTGGATTTTGTTGTCAACTAGGTGGTCTAATTTCAACATATATATATAGCCGACTGTTACTTTGCGATCGAAATATTCACCAGTTCGTCCATCAATTAGAGGCATTTGGCCAGATATGCAAACACCAGCTTCCCTGAGCAATGAGTTGATTTCATCTTCCTTAGCTCCAGCAAAAACTGGAGTAGCAAACGGAACACCGTTGCGTAAAGCTTTGGCGTTGTTGATCAATTCCTCTTCTGGTAGTTGGTTAAAATTGACAATATTCCCGTCAATTTTATGAACACTTCGGTTGTTGCTATAGATTTTGCTCAGTTTTTGTCTTAATTCTTGAATGATTGTTTCATTATTTTGCGATGTTTTGATTGAATCAAGCATCGATCCAATCTGTTTGCCTAAGTTAACTGAGGCCCAACCCAGGTGAGTTTCAAGAATTTGTCCGACGTTCATTCTTGACGGGACACCAAGTGGGTTGAGGATAATATCGATTGGGGTACCATCTTCAAGGAAAGGCATATCAGCAATTGGTACAACTTTAGAAACTACAAGATCGGAAGAGCGTCGTGTAGGGAAAGAGTGTCTTCGCCTGTG
>CALKVD010000106.1 GCA_937996615.1 uncultured Rickettsiales bacterium
TTCAACCTAGCCGTGGGCTATGTCTTGCTAGACGTTGGTTGATTAATGATGCTAGAAGCAGAAGCGGATCTTCAATGTCGTCTAGACTTGCTGTTGTCTTTATGGACGCATATAATGGTCGTGGGGCAGCGGTTAAAAAACGTGACGATGTTCATAAAATGGCCGAGTCTAACAAGGCTTTTGCTCATATAGGAGCTGCTAAAAAATAGAGGATCAGATTATGAGTAACAGAACGACAAAAATCGAACACTATCGTAATATCGGTATCGCAGCCCATATTGACGCTGGTAAAACTACCACAACCGAACGTATTCTTTATTATACAGGTAAGTCTCATAAAATAGGTGAGGTCCACGAAGGTGCCGCTACTATGGATTGGATGGAGCAGGAGCAGGAGCGAGGAATTACAATAACTTCAGCGGCCACAACTTGTTTCTGGAATGATCGCGATTCAGTTAAACATAGAATTAACATAATCGACACCCCAGGACACGTTGACTTTACAATTGAAGTTGAACGCTCTTTACGGGTATTGGACGGAGCAGTTGCTGTTTTTGACGGAGTTGCAGGTGTAGAGCCTCAATCCGAAACAGTTTGGCGGCAGGCTGATAAATATAAAGTACCGCGTCTTTGTTTTGTTAACAAAATGGATCGTGTTGGCGCTAGCTATGAACGCTGTATTCAGATGATGAAAGATAGGCTTGGCGCTAGAGTGGCAGTGATTCAACTGCCGATTGGTGTTGAAGATACTTTTAAAGGGATTATAGATTTGGTCGAAAACAAAGCTGTTGTTTGGGCGGGTGATGATTTGGGAGCAAATTATACTGTAACCGACATCCCAGCTGAGATGGCTGAGCAAGCGGCGCTATATCGCTCGCAGTTGATCGACGCTGTTGCTGAATTCGACGATTCTGTGATGGAAGCATATCTTGAAGGCAAAGAAATTCCAGCGGTCGATATCCGTAAATGTATACGTAAGGGAGTTTTGCACCATAACCTAATACCTGTGCTTTGTGGTAGCGCGTTTAAAAATAAAGGAGTCCAAACTCTTCTCGACGCCGTTATTGACTATCTCCCAAGCCCGATCGACATTCCTCCAGCTAATGGAATCGACGTCAGTAAAGCAGAGGAGACCCATGTCCAGGTTTATCCAAAAGATAACGAAAAAACTACCGCTCTTGCTTTTAAAGTTATGAACGATCCGTTTGTTGGTTCCTTAACTTTTGTGAGAATTTATAGCGGTATTTTGAAGTCCGGCACTGGTGTTGTGAACGTTACCAAGGATGGTAAAGAGCGAATTGGTCGAATCCTGTTGATGCATGCTAACAACCGCGAGGATGTTAAAGAAGCTCATGCTGGAGATATCGTAGCGCTGGCTGGCTTAAAAAATACCACGACGGGCGATACTCTTTGCGAAGAAGGTGGAAGTAAAATTCTGCTTGAAAAAATGGATTTCCCTGAGCCAGTTATCGAAGTTGCAATCGAACCTAAAAGCACAGCTGATCAGGAAAAAATGGGCATTGCGATATCTCGTCTTGTTGCTGAGGACCCGTCTCTCCGAGTTAAAGCTAACGCTGAGACTAATCAGACAGTTTTGGCTGGGATGGGTGAACTTCATCTTGAAATTATTGTCGACCGGATGCGTCGGGAATTCAAAGTTGAAGCGAATATCGGAGAGCCACAAGTTGCTTACCGCGAAACCATTACTAAGTCATATGATATAGATTATACTCATAAAAAACAAAGTGGTGGCGCTGGTCAATATGCTCGAGTCAAAATGATATTTGAACCTAATGAGTCGGGATTCTTATTTGAAAATAAAGTTGTTGGTGGTAATATTCCTCGCGAATACATACCTGCGGTTGAAAAATCAATCGAGGATGCAGCAAAAAGCGGTGTTCTCGCTGGATACCCGATGATCAACTTTAAAGCGACTCTTTATGATGGTGCATACCACGACGTAGATTCGAGTGCCTTGGCGTTTGAGATTGCTGCTCGTGCTGCCTATAAAGAAGGAGCTGCTAAAGCTGGTGCTAAATTGCTTGAGCCTATTATGAAAGTTGAGGTTGTGACACCAGAAGACTTTATGGGCGATGTGATTGGGCATCTAAACAGTTTGCGTGGTCAAATCCAAGGTATGGAAATGCGTGGTAACGCACAAGTCATTTCCGCTTTGGTGCCGCTAGCTAAAATGTTTGGATATGTTAACTCCTTGCGTTCAATGACGCAGGGTAGGGCGCAATATTCGATGCATTTTTCTCATTATGAGCAGGTTCCACAGCAAGTTGCTGAGGAAATTATCGCAAAAAATGGATAAGTGCTTGCATTATTTATAAAAATGTTGTAGCACATTGAGTGCTTATGTTTGATTTATTTTTTATTAATTGAGGTTATAAAATGAAAGGAAAATTTGAAAGAACAAAACCACACGTTAACGTTGGAACGATCGGTCACGTCGACCATGGTAAAACCAGTTTAACCGCTGCAATTACCAAATTCTTTTCGGCTTCTTATGTCCCTTACGATCAGATCGACAAGGCGCCAGAAGAAAAAGCTCGTGGTATTACTATCAACTCAGCTCACGTTGAGTACGAAACCGAAGCTCGCCACTACGCACACGTTGACTGTCCTGGTCACGCTGACTATGTTAAAAACATGATCACCGGAGCAGCTCAGATGGACGGAGCTATCCTTGTTGTTAGTGCTGCTGATGGACCGATGCCGCAAACCCGTGAACACATTCTTCTTGCGCGTCAGGTTGGTGTACCAGCTATAGTTGTGTTCTTGAATAAAGTAGATATGGTAGATGACCCAGAATTGGTTGATCTAGTTGAGATGGAGCTACGCGAGCTTCTTTCAAAATATGGTTTTCCAGGAGACGATATACCGATCGTTCGCGGTTCAGCTAAAGCTGGTCTTGAAGGTGCTAATCCAGAAATTGGTGAAAATGCTATCAGAGAATTAATGAAGCAAGTTGATACCTATATTCCAATGCCTGAGCGTCCGATCGACAAACCATTCTTGATGCCGGTTGAAGACGTGTTTTCTATTGCTGGTCGTGGTACAGTTGCAACTGGTCGTATTGAACAAGGTGTTGTAAACGTTGGTGATGAGATCGAGATTGTTGGTCTTCGTCCAAATGCCAAAACAACTTGTACTGGAGTTGAGATGTTTAGAAAGCAACTTGACCAAGGTATGGCTGGCGATAACGTTGGTCTTCTATTGCGCGGCGTTGCGAAAGATGATATCGAACGCGGTCAAGTTTTAGCTAAAACAGGAAGTATCACTCCTCATACAAAATTCAGAGCAGAAGTTTATGTTTTGACCAAAGAAGAAGGAGGGCGCCATACACCGTTCCAAGCAAACTATCGTCCGCAATTCTACTTCAGAACTACTGATGTTACTGGTGCGATCACACTCAAAGATGGTGTTGAAATGATTATGCCTGGTGATAATACTGAGATAATAGTTGAGCTAATTGCTCCAATAGCTATGGACAAAGGATTGAAGTTCGCTATCCGTGAGGGTGGTAGAACAGTTGGTGCTGGTGTTGTAGTTGAAATTATAAAATAGTTTTTTGAGGATTTGCATCAATGTCGTCTTACCATAAATCAATCAGATTACGCTTAGAGGCTTACGACCATAGAGTTCTAGATCGTGCAGTTACTGATATTATTAGAGTTGTTCAGAATTCAGGCGTACGCGAATGTAGAGGTCCAATTCCTCTACCCGTACATAAAAAAAGATTCATAGTCAATAGATCTCCTTTTATTGATAAAGAATCGAGAGAGCAATTTGAAATCAGACGTCACGCTAGAATTTTAGATATTGACCCTAATGCTCAAACTGTCGATGCTTTGATGAAGCTAGAATTGCCCTATGGTGTTGAGATTAAAATAAAATTACTTGGTGAGGCTAATTAATTATGTCAATGATATGTACAATTAGTGGCTTGATGGCTACAAAAATTGGTATGACTAGAGTATTTAGCGGTGTCGTTGATGTTCCGGTTACCTTATTAAAACTTGAAGATAATGTAGTGCTCAGAGTTGGAAAAGAACATGCTACTAAGGGAGTAGAGATGATTATAGGTTGCAAAACTGTTGCAGCTAAAAACAGAAATCTATCTAAATCCCTGCGTGGTATAGCAAACAAAGCTGGCATAGAATCTTTTAGAAATGCGCGAACTATTTATATTAAGGGATGTAATTCCGATGAGTTAAATAATTCAGTTGGCAAGTCTTTAGGAATGCAACTTTTCAGTGTGGGTCAAGTTATTGATGTCACTGGTACTTCCATCGGAAAAGGATTCGCAGGGGGTATGAAAAGACATAACTTTAGCGGCTTAGAAGCCAGTCACGGTGTTTCTCTAACACACCGTTCTCTTGGTTCGACTGGTCAGCGTCAAGATCCAGGCAAGGTGTTTAAAGGTAAAAAAATGGCTGGCCATATGGGCGACCGTAGAGTTACTAAACTCAACTTGTCGATTGTTGATATCGATCCTGAAAATAACATTATTGCAGTTAAAGGGGCTGTGCCTGGCTCAAAAGGTGGTTTAATTATGATTTCAAACAGAGGCAATGGTTTATCACTGTCTTTGGAAGATATTGCCTAAATATAATGAAATAAAACATAATATATTTGATATTTTAAATTTAAGTTTCTAGAATTTGTTAGAATTATGAGCGAGTTATTTGTAGTACAAAATTGGCAGGGGGAAGCAGTTTCTAATTGTCAATTACCTGAAAAAATTTTTGGTTTAACCGTAAGACGAGATCTAATACAACGAGTTGTTGTATGGCAAGATGCTCGTTCGCGCGGTGGTAATCACCAAACTAAAGGAGTATCTGATATATCAGGTTCTACTCGCAAA
>CALKVD010000107.1 GCA_937996615.1 uncultured Rickettsiales bacterium
CCAAAAACCAAATAACAACGAGATAAAACAGTAGTACGTTTAGAGTTTGCTAATAATTTTGTTAATCCTGTAGTATTTAGTAACATTATATTATTGAAGATATATGAATATTTATGGGTATTGTGATTAATGCTATATGGCTATTTATAGCAATTGTTTTATAACTAATTATTTTGGCATTGAAATTTAGGTATTTTAACACTGTCGGAGCGTAATTGCCCACATGCTGCCAAAATATCATCACCTCTTGGGGTGCGTATTGGCGCAATATATCCAGCTTCTTCAACAATTTGGGCGAATCTTTTGATTCTTTCGGGAGAAGAACAAGTAAATTTCGCCCCTGGCCAAAAATTAAACGGAATCAGGTTTATTTTTGCTGGAATAGAGCGAAGCAACCTGACTAGTTCATGGGCTTCAGCATCGCTATCGTTAACTTGATTCAGCATCACATATTCAAAGGTTATCCTGTCACTATTAGTTTTTTCAGCATAATCAGAACAAGCAGCTAGCAAATCCTTGATCGGATAGCGTTTGTTGATTGGGACAAGATAGTCACGCAATTCGTCATTCACCGCATGTAACGAAATCGCAAGTCTAACCCTCAATTCTTCTGCACATTTATATATCTGAGGAACGATCCCGGAAGTTGAAATTGTAATTTTTTTACGTGCAAAATTTAATCCTTTATCATCTAGCAAAATCGCAACACTTTTGGCAACGTTTTCATAATTTAAAAATGGCTCTCCCATTCCCATAAAAACTATATTAGTGACAAGCCTAGTATTAAATTCACCATTAGAGTTGGTTTGAGTTGAGTTTGGTTGCTTAACATTGGTTTCATCACGATTTATTATACTATTGTTATAGCTTGGCACTGCTGAGACTGGTTTTGTCACAGCTCTAGATGGCCAATCGGCAATTAAATTTTTTGCAACTAAAACTTGCTGAACTATTTCCCCTGCCGATAAATTCTTGACCATCGGCTGCGTTCCGGTATGGCAGAATTTGCAATTTAAGGTACAGCCAACCTGGGACGATACACAAAGCGTACCCCTGGTTTTTTCTGGGATATATACGGTTTCGATCTCGTTACCATCATGTAATTTCAACAAAAGCTTTCGCGTTCCATCAACTGACTTAAGTCCGTTAGAGATTTGGGCCAAACAAAAATCGATTTTATCTTTGATGCTAAGACGCAAATCATTAGGCAAATTCGTCATTTCTTCTGGGTTTGTGACACCTTTTTGATAGAGCCAATCCCAGATTTGGTTAGCCCGAAACGAAGATTGTTGCAGATCATTCTGGAAAAATTGCGTTAATTCTTTTAGATTTAAATTATAGATCGACTGTTGCATTTTTGTATCACTAAAAATTTTTTTATTTGTTATTTATACTTGATTTATATTAGTATTTCGATTTATTTATCGCTTTTTGCTTATTTTATGTTTTGTATTTTTAATTTTATTACTCTGTTTTATCGATTTTCTCTATTTTTTC
>CALKVD010000108.1 GCA_937996615.1 uncultured Rickettsiales bacterium
CACATAAGCTTAAATCTACACAGGCATCTAATAATGATGTTAATGTGGTTAAAACCAAAAATGTCACCAAGGCGCGTGTAAAACCCGGCGGTGCAAGCATTGGTGTTAACGGCTTTTTATGGCGTGCTACACTTGATACTTTGAACTTTATGCCAACTTTATCGGCGGATCCTTTTGGTGGAACCTTTATCACTGATTGGCATTCAAGCAATGAAAAACCTGATGAAAGATTTAAAATTCAAGTTTTCATTCTTGATACGCGCCTTCGTGCAGACGGTATTGCGGTTCAAGTTTTCCGCCAAACCAAAAGTGGCAATGATTGGGTTGATGCAAGTGTTGACCCTGACACATCTTTGCAGATTGAAAATGCGATTTTGACACGTGCGCGTCAATTGCGTATTGCAACCCTCGAATCAAATAAATAAAGCAAGAAAGAGAGTCATTTTGCGATTCAGTTGAAATGTAAAATGCTCTTTTGGGCATGTTCATTTCGCTATGATTGACCTGCCCGTTAAAATGCAGGAAAGATTATGACAAGCGAAATTAATTCCCCAAGCAAAACCAATATGTCGGCGAAATTCGATGCCAAAGCAATCGAAGCAAAACAACGCGCACGTTGGGATGATGCAAAATTATTTGAATGTGGAAAATTCGATAAAAATAGAAAAAAATCATATGTATTGGAAATGTTCCCTTATCCATCAGGGCGCATTCATATGGGGCATGTTCGTAATTATGCATTAGGCGATGTTATCGCACGCCGCAAACATGCCGAGGGTTATCAAGTTTTACACCCAATGGGTTGGGATGCCTTTGGATTGCCTGCTGAAAATGCTGCGATTGAGCATCAAACCCTACCACAAAAATGGACTTTGGCTAATATAGAGAAGATGAAAAAGCAATTGCAAAAAATTGGCTTGTCTTATGATTGGGAACGCGAAATTATTACCTCAGACCCCAGCTATTATATTCATGAACAAAGAGCTTTTCTGAAATTTTTGGAACATGGCCTAGCTTATCAAAAAGAATCGGTTATAAACTGGGATCCGGTTGACAACACCGTTTTAGCTAACGAGCAGGTGATTGATGGTAGGGGGTGGCGTTCTGGAGCTTTGGTTGAAAAACGAATGTTGAAGCAATGGTTTTTGCGTATAACTGATTTTGCTTCTGAGTTACTTTTTGACTTGGAGCATCTTAGTGGTTGGCCAGAGAATGTGAGATTGATGCAAGAAAATTGGATTGGATATTCAACAGGAGCATTGGTTGATTTTGAGGCCACAACCCTAGATTGTGTGATACAGATATATACCACCAGGCCAGATACTATTTTCGGTGCAAGTTTCATCGCGATTGCTTATGACCACGAATTAGTTGCAAAATTACCACAGACTCAAGAAATAAAGGATTTTGTTCAACAATGCAGCGCAAATTCGACAGCGATGGAAGCAAACGCCAAACTTGAAAAGGCCGGAGTTAACACGGGTATATTTGCGACCCATCCATTTGATCCAAGCGTTAAGATACCGGTATATATCGCTAATTTTGTTTTGAGTGACTATGGGACCGGTGCAATCTTTGGTTGTCCTGGACATGATGAACGGGATCACGAGTTTGCCTTAAAATATAACTTACCGATCACCCAAGTTGTGCAACCTGAGATTGCAAAAACCAAAGCGGGAGAATTATTAGAGCAAAATGATATTGACATCAAAAACAAACCATATACAGAAGATGGCATAGCGATCAATTCAGGGTTTCTAGATGGACTTAGAACTGTTGAAGCAAAGAAAATAGCGATAAAAAAGCTAGAAGAACTTAACAAAGGTAAGAAGCATCACAACTATAAGTTGCGCGATTGGGGAATCTCTCGTCAAAGATATTGGGGTTGCCCAATCCCAGTGGTTCATTGTCAATCTTGCGGAGTCGTTCCAATTCCGGCCTTCGAATTGCCAGTTGAATTACCTGAAAACATTAGTTTTGGGCTCATCGGTAATCCCTTGGAGCTCCATCCAACTTGGAAACATGTGTCTTGCCCCAAATGCGACAAACCTGCACTGCGCGAAACCGATACGTTTGATACTTTCATGGAATCATCATGGTATTTTTTGCGTTTTTGTTCTCCTAGAGCCAGCGAAATGGTTGATGTTGCAGCGTTGAACTATTGGATGCCGGTTGATCAATATATCGGCGGTATAGAACATGCAATCCTCCACTTGCTTTATTCGCGTTTTTTGACCAAGGCTTTGGCAAAATGTGGCTATTTTCCCGACGATTGTGGTCAATTTCAAGCGTTAAACTACGAGCCATTTAGCAGGCTATTGACCCAAGGTATGGTTTGTAACGCGGCATATAAAAACCAGAAAGGTAAATGGGTAGCAACAGAATTTGTCAAAAAAACTGGCGATATATATATTGATACCAGAACCAACGAGGAAATAATTTTTGTTGGTGTTGAAAAAATGAGTAAATCAAAATATAATGGCGTAAATCCCAACAAAGTGATCAATCAATATGGAGCAGACACAGCGAGATTATTCATTCTTTCTGATTCACCGCCAGAAAAAGGATTGGAGTGGAATGATTCGGCAGTTGAGGGGGCCTACCGTTATTTACGCAAATTATACAACTTTGCGTTGCAGCATGTTAACGCTAATCCTCAGTTGATTAAAGATGATAAATCATCCAACCATTGTGATATTAAGCTATTTCAACAACACATACTGAAAGCGGTTCATAAAACCATTGCCGAGGTTACAACCGATTTTGTTCAATCTAGCCTCAATAAAGCAATAGCTAAAATCCGCGAGCTGACTAATATGCTGGCTTCTGAAATAACTGATAATGATGCAAACCTAATCCTAAGCTCGGCAGTTCGCTTGCTCAACCCAATAGCCCCCCATATCACCGAAGAAATATGGCAAATTTTGGGTAATAAAACCAAATTAACTGAAACAGCATGGCCGGTTTTTGATCCTCAGCTTCTGATCTGTAACACGATTTCCTTGCCAGTACAAGTTAACGGAAAGTTAAGGGATATATTAGAAGTTGCCACAAACCTGGATCAGGCTGAAGTCAAAAAAATAGCGCTAGGTTCAACTAAAGTTCAAAATTCAATTGAAGGGAAAAAAATTAATAAGGTTATTTATGTACCAAATAAGATTTTGAATTTTATTGTTTCTTGAAATTATTATAGTACTATGTTGTTATATTCAATAAGTAAAAACAAGCTAATACAAAATACTAACTAAATATAATCCAGTAATCAATTATTTTTCACTTCGGTTTTGAACAAAAATTTATATAAAAAAATTTGGAAAAAATTATGTAATGCTGGGATTGACCTCGTCGAACATGATGGCATAGAACACGCAGGATATCTAGCTTTTCTTCTGATTCTCGGTATTTTTCCTTTTTTAACATTTACCGCCGCACTGGTAGGAATTTTTGGCGATTTATATACCAATACCTATTTTAACAATAGCTTGATGACTTTTCTTACGAATATCATCATGGACAGTGCATTTTCCCCCTTTATCTCTTCCCTTAAACCGAGATTAATTGAGATTAGCACCACCCCACCCCAAAGTTTTGTGACCATCGCAATCCTTAGTGCTGTTTGGACGGCGTCGTCAATTTTTGAGGGATTGCGGACAATTCTCAATCGGGCCTATCGAGTTTATTATCCGCCACCATATTTATGGCGTAGGCTTCTTAGCATAGTAGAATTTTTCGTTGTTTTATTTGTTGTTTTGATTTCAATTTTATTTTTGGTTGATGAAACAACAACCACCGTATCTCTGTAATTGGTTTTACTTACACTTAATGTGGATGTACTTTTTGTTGTAGGGCAAGTAATTTTAAAATAAC
>CALKVD010000109.1 GCA_937996615.1 uncultured Rickettsiales bacterium
ATGACGGATCATACACGGACCACGGGAACCTACAGTTGAGTGTTGGCGAATTGTTCGTTGAACATATAAATCACCTCAACAAACTACTTCTGCAGCTACTGGGTCTCCTATGCCAGACCCTGATGATGATCAAACCCCAAAAAGCAGTGGACGAGTTAATCAAATGAACAAACAGATAAAATCTGGCAAAGCACCTAAAGGTATTGTTAGAGTTGATCAGCCAAAAATTGCATATGAAAAACCACACGTGCATTTTGGAGAAAAAGATGCTTTAAATATAGATGGGACTTGGAAGCATGGGGGTAATATTACACTCACCAATGCACAAAAAGAATGGTTATTAAATAATGGATGGAAGTTACCAAAATGAATAAATTTGACACTGTAAAAGAGTGGTTTCAATGGGCTTATATAGAACAAAAATCCTCGAAGCCCATATGTACCGAGCTAGCTCATTTTTCTTTTTACAATAAAGACGATGATCGAATCACTATGTTAAAAAAAAGTATACAAGTTTTTAATAGCTTGATCGAGATATCTAGTGCGGAAGGTATTTTGAGTGATATGATGCCTATAATGGTTATATCTTTAAAATGCTCTGAAGATAGTTTGGTGTTACTTGATAAAGATAAATTTATTTTGGAAAATGAATTTGATAAGGAAATGTATTTTCCAGAAATTATATATTTGGTCGAGCGTAATATAGCGAGATATTATGAAAAAATTGAGGAATACAAATGCGATATTGAAATACAGCTACCATTATCATTGCATCAAAATTGTAAGGTTTATTATAGATGCTGGCGTGATGCAATATCTATAAATAATAATTGGCTAGATTTTGAACGAGCGATTTATATAAAGCATTATCCTGATAGTTTACTGGAATTTAATCATGATTGAGTTAGGATATATAAAGGCAAAGTACTCAGAAGCGCAAGGGAGCAAAAACCTTTCTAACTCGCATTGCTCCTGGAGTTGGGGCTGCTTTGACCCTATATGAGATCGGAAGTAAAGTCGTCGAGTCAATTCGCTCTAACCCAGGATACTTCGCTGATATCTTGGCGCATGGCATCGACGGCGACGGCCCTGACGCGATTGCAACCCTAATGCGTAAAAATTTGCAAGCTAAGACTAAAAATAAATTACCTCAACAAACTGCTTCTGCAGCTACTGGGTCTCCTATGCCAGACCCTGATGACTGGGATCCAGAGAAACACGGCTGGTCTAAGAATCAAGATGGCAAATGGCATCACGCCGATTCTAAAAAAATTAAAGGTATACATAATAAACCAAATGTTACCAACTCTAGATTGCAAAAATTGATGGATGAAATGTACCGACCATCAGATAAAAGACCTGGCGGAAGTGCTAGCGAACTAAGACGTGAGGTTGAATATGGTTTAAAAGACAAGCATATCACCAAAGTCGAACAACGTATTAATGGAATTAATAGAATTATTAAAGAGGAAAAACTTTCAAGGTCTGATCTAAAAACGGCAGAAAGAGTTTTATATGATTTAAAAGATGCATTAAATTTAGCAAAAAAAGGAAAATAAATATGAGCAAATTTGATTTTAACAGTTATTGTATGGAACAGCTAATTAATTATGTACCAGAAATTAACGATCCAAACGAAGAATTAGGCAAAAGATATCAAGAATATATTGACTATTATAAAGAAATTTTAGTATATTTAATATATGAAGACATATTATGTCCATATTTTATGGACATTGTTAAGCAAAGTGATTCATATAGCCAAGATACCGCAAAGCGCATAGCAAAATTGATAGACCATTTGCTACGTCATAAAGATTTTAATGTACAATGTGTTGCTGACGTAGGTTTTTTAGAAAAGCTAGTACATGATATGAAGCCACGAAAAGATTTAGAAAAATACCTACTGCCATATTCGTTGGAAATTGCCAGAAAAGTAGGCAAAACAATGTATGGATTAAATCCCAGAACATGGGAAAAAACATGAAATATATAATGATCGCAAACGCTGAAGTTGGGGATGACGGATCATACACGGACCACGGGAAC
>CALKVD010000110.1 GCA_937996615.1 uncultured Rickettsiales bacterium
TTTTTGCTGCGTGCCATATACCAGAGGCGCCGAGTATTCGCGTCCAGCTGCTGAGGTATATCGAGAAGGATTAATCTTGGTTAGTAATGGAGCAAAAGAAATCACCTTACTCGGACAAAATGTTAGTGCTTATCATGGAGTCGCACCTAATACAGATGATCAAATAAATAACTCCACATCTTGGAGCCTTGGAAGATTAATCAAAGAATTGGCGTTGATACCTAATCTCGAGCGAATTAGATATACAACTTCACATCCAATGGATATGCTGGAAAATGCAGAGCTTTTTGAGGCGCATGCAACACAACCAAAACTAATGCCATTCCTGCATTTACCGATACAATCTGGATCAGACCGAATCCTGAAGGCTATGAATCGCAATCACGATGTTGCGACATATCTTGATATTATTGAGAAGTTTAAAAAGCATCGCAAAGATATTGCTTTTTCTTCAGATTTCATTGTTGGCTTCCCTGGAGAAACTGAGGAAGATTTTCGCCAAACTCTAGAATTAGCAGAAAAAGTTAAATATGCTCAAGCATATTCGTTCAAATATAGTCCAAGACCTGGAACTCCTGCATCTTTTAATACTGAGCAGATTGCAGAAGAAGTAAAAGATCGCCGTCTACAAGAGCTACAAGCAGTACTAAGGAAGCACCAGCTAGAATTTAATCAAAGTAAGATTGGAGAAGTGATAGAAATTCTAGTTGAAAAGCGGGGTAAAAAATCCGGCCAGATGATTGGCAAATCTCCGCATATGCAATCTGTAATTGTCTCTGGTGGTGATGAATTAGTTGGAAAACTTATCAGTGTCAAAATTAACCATGCTAGTTTAAATAGCTTAAATGCTCAATCCGAATAATAAGTAATGATATCTATATGAAAAAATGTAGCTAAACTCAAAATTTAAATAAATTTGCAAATTTTATATAGACATAGAGAATGCTAATCGTGTATGTTGCAATATGTCATATATTTTTAACATAAATCACGTTTTAATTTTTATAAAGTATGGGAAATTCATGGTACTTAATAGACATTGGAATAGTTGTCCTTTATCTAATTTTTTGTCTAGTTGTTGGTTTCTATAAAAGCCGATCAGTTTCTAACATTCGCGAATATGCTCTTGGCAAGGGTAGTATATCGGTTTTCGCTCTGGTTTGTACTTTATTGGCCACGGATATTGGAGCTGGCTTCACAATGGGTGCTATCAGCAAGATTTATACAATGGGTCTTGTTTTTATTCTGGCTCAGCTTTTTATTCCACTACTCTGGTGGTTAACTTCCCTGATTTATCCTCGAGGAATTGAAGATTTCTACGGATGCATGACTCTAGGGCAAGTAATGCAGGTTTTATATGGCAAATATGCTAAATTTATTGCTAATTCCCTCAATATATTTGCCAGTGTTGGGGTTATTGCGGCACAAATTATGGCTATGGGGTTCATTAGTGAATATTTTTTTAAAATAGACAAATTATATTGCATAATCATTGGTTGCGCGATCATGGTTTCGTATACTAGCCTTGGCGGAGTTAGGGCTGTAGTCCTGACTGAAATATTGCAGTTTATGGTGTTTTATTTCGGAATTCCTCTAGGCTGTCTTGTGACGATTTACGAAATTGCCAGTACTGTTGATGGGGGGATTTTTGCCGCTTATCAAACTTTACCAATTGAATATCGAACTTTTGAATTTAACAGAGATTTCTTAATTTTTTTACCCCTAGCAATATATGCCATACAGCCCCACGGAGATACTAACGTATTTATGCAGCGGTTTTTGATGGCAAAAAGTAGTACTAAACTTAAAAAGGCATTGTTGGTTTCAGCAGTCACTGCAATTCCTTTCACTCTTTTTATTTGTTTACTTGGATTATTAATCCGCATCAAAGAACCAAATATGGACCCTAGTCAAGTGTTTGTTTATTTCATCGACCATTCATTACCGGTAGGAATGAAGGGAATTATTATAGCTGGACTTTTAGCGATTATAATGTCAACTGCTGACTCTTGGATGAACGCTAGCGCTGTAGTGATTAGCAACGAAATCGTAAGAAAATACTACCCCCAAATGTCAGATAGAACTGAATTGCGTATAGCGCGAGCTTCTACAGTGATCCTGACTCTGCTTGCTGCTTGCTGTGCTTTAGTCGCCAGTGGTATTATTGAGCTTATATGGTTTATAGACAATTTCCGTATTCCAATTTTAACAATACCACTTATATTGGGATTCTTAGGGTTTAAAACAAATGCAAGATCTTTTATAATATGTAGCGTCTTCGCGTTAGCTTCGACATTGACCGCCGCATATATCACGGGAGAATTTGCAACAACAAGCATGATTATCGGAATGAGTGGCAGCTTAGTCGGACTGTTCGGCGCTCACTATATTCAAAAAATAGCGGGAGTTAATATGCCGAACGGTTGGGGAATAGGAGAAGCAATAGCAAAAAAGAAAAACGATGGGACTGGTCTTTTCCGTAGGTTAAACCGAGTTTGGTTATCCAGCGCTATTTATGGCGAGCATAATAATACCTTGGGTGGTGTCAATGGATTATATTCAATCGCACTTCTAGCCTCAACATATTGCTTTATGATACTTTTACCTCTTGTCAGCGAAGGAGTGAAGCTATCATTCCTGAACCAAGTTGAAATGGTATTGCGCTTAATCAGCTATGGATTAGCTTTTATTTTATTAGCCCAGGGATGGTTCAAGCGATATGTACTAAGCTCCAAACTTTCAAGTGTTACATATTTCTTTTTGCTGCTAATGACTTTGGCATTCACTCCAGCATATTTAACCTTTTTAAGCAACTATGCAACTTATCAAATTGTATCATGGGTTCTATCAACGATTTTGCTTTATAGCATTATCGGCAGTATGTTAAACACTTTTATTTGGACTTTCATTGCAATGATGTCTGGTTTTGCTCTTTATCATTTAACTTTGATTTTCAATACAAATTTAGACCTAATTCATTCTAGCGCAGAACATTCGAGCATGGCAGTTTATACTTGCTATACATTAACGTTTATAGCATTAGGTTTTGAAAAATTAAGTGCCAAAAAAGAGCAAAAAAAGCTAGCTGAAAGAAGGCTATATGGGGATTCTCTCGCTCATGAACTACGCAGCCCTCTCAGCACTACAAAAATGGTTATCGGTACTGTAGCTGGGATCCTTAGCCAATCAAAGATCAATCCTGAAGAGATCGATTTTATGAAGAAAATGTTCGAGAAGTTAGATAGAAGCACAGTTGAAGGGTTGATTGCAATCGAAGCAATTCTCGAACAGGTAAGAGAAGAGCAAGGCGACCAAAATTATGACTACCATGACTTCTATGAATGCGCGATGATGGCTAAAGAATATTGCGAACTTGAAACAGATGCAACTATCCAGATTGACAAGGAAGGCAGCTTTAAGTTTCAAGGATCAAAAGTTCTGATGATGAACGTAATTGTAAACTTAATTATGAACAGCGTGAAACACGGTAAAGCTGATTACATACATATTTGGTTTAAACATGGTACCGAGGTTCATGTCGCTGATAACGGTAGCGGGATCGATGCATCAGTTCGTCGCAAAATATTTGAAAACTACTATACTACAAATCCTGATGATAATACTGGTATTGGCTTGAGTTTTTCTAAACGTGTCGTCGAAAAGTTTAATGGCTCAATAGCTTGTATTCCACCTGCATCCTCAGAGCCAGTCTATATCAACCTCCAACCAATGGCGCTAATCAATAAGCAACCTCTTCAGCGAGTCTACCACCCCGGAAACGAGCCCTATCCTCCTTCTCTTAAACCAACCAATGGGGCTCATTTTATGATTCAGTTTTAATTAAATTGAATCATAAACGCTACGAAATAAGGATTAATTTTGCTATCTAAAATTAATCCTCAAAATAAAAATGTCTTGTCATCCTAGTATTTTTAGCATACACCCTTATATATAAATTTTTGTTATCAATATCTAACTTGCAATATAATAATGTGGTCTAAAATTGTTGATTTTTCTGCTAGTCTATTGAAGCCATTTGGCGGCTGCTCCGGTGATCTAGCAATCGATCTTGGCACAGCTAATACTCTGATATATGCTGCCAAACGGGGTATCATACTAAAACAACCATCGGTTGTAGCAATGGTCAACTATCGCGGAACCCTGGTTCCCTATGCTTTCGGTCAAGAAGCTAAAATGATGTTGGGACGAACTCCAGCAGAAATATACGCAATTCGTCCTTTAAAAGATGGGGTAATAGCAGATTTTAAAGCAGCTGAAGAAATGATAAAACATTTTATTTGCTCCGTTAGGAAACGGTTTACTTTTAGTAAACCAACTGTAGTAGTTTGTGTACCATATGGCTCAACTTCGGTTGAAAGAAGAGCGATTCAAGACGCCGTCCATAGCGCAGGGGCTGGTGAAGTATTTTTGATTGAGGAACCAATGGCAGCAGCAATTGGCTCTGGATTACCAGTTACAGAAGCGACTGGATCAATGGTAATAGACATCGGAGGAGGAACAACTGAAATCGGCGTAATATCTTTGGGAGGAGTTGTTGTTGCCACCTCAATCAGAGTCGGAGGTGATAGCATGGATGAATCTATAGTGAACTATGTTCGCAAACACCATAACGTCTTGATAGGAGAAGCAACAGCTGAAAAAATTAAACAAAATCTTTCTGTGACCGCTGAAAGAGATGACAAAGAATCTATAACAATCAGAGGCAGGGACATTGCAACAGGCATACCTAAAGAAGTAAAGGTTTCACATAAAAAAATCATGGAGAGCTTGAACGAACCAATTTCGCAAATCATCTCTGCCGTATATAAAATCCTTGAAATTGCCCCACCAGAATTAGCTGCTGATATTATTGATCATGGTATCGTCATGACAGGTGGCGGAGCTTTGCTTGCTGGCCTAAGCGACAAAGTTTCTTCAGTAACCGGGCTAAAAACAAGAGTAGCAGATAACCCATTGGACTGTGTCGCGATTGGTAGTGGGATGGTAGTAGAAAACTTTGATGAATTGAAACATGTTTTGTTTAAACAAGATTGATTATAAATAATCAAATACAAAATAATTTTTCTTCTTGTATATTAATTTACAGTATATATAGTATGTGAGATAATTGGAATATAAATAAGATATTCCTATACGAATTTTTGATTAATGAGGTGTAAATTATTAATATACAAATGGATTATGGTAGATTAAAAAATTAATAATTAAATTAATAATTAATTGTTTATCTTAACTTTTTCTATCACTAAACAAAAGCTAATATCTAGCCTTTCTTAAGTTAATGCGATAAAAAAAATTTAGAAGGATAAGAAGTTTGCAAAAAAATAATCATAGGTACTTCCCACTCTTAGTTAGTAGTTATATATTACTTGTTGAGCTATGACAAAACCTGTATGCTAGTTTTTGTTGCAAATAAAGCTAGACAAAAACTCGCCAAAATCAAGCTCTGGATTTTTAATCAAAAAACCCAATTAAGATTTATACTTAAAACTAATTTAAAACTAACTCTCAACAATTTTTAAAAAAAACAGATGATAAATAATAAGAATACAAAAATTAACACATTTGACTTTGACCCAGTAAAACACCACGATGAGCTTTTATTTATACCCTTAGGAGGATCAAATGAGATTGGAATGAATCTCAACCTCTACCACTATAAAGGAAAATGGCTTTTGGTTGATCTAGGAATCGGCTTTTGCGAACAAGATTTACCAGGTGTCGACATCACTTTACCAAAGATAGATTTCATTGAACAGTATAAGGAAGACATCGTTGGATTAGTCCTCACCCATGCCCATGAAGATCACATAGGTGGGGTGCCATATTTGTGGCAATATCTCGAATGTCCAATCTATACCACCAAATTCACTGCCTCGGTTTTAAAAGCAAAATTTGCTGAATTTAATATCCCAACCGAAGTTGAAATCCCTATTATCGAAGTAGCAGGAAATGGCATAATAGATTTAGAGCCATTTTCATTTGAAATGGTCGGCATAACTCACTCTATTCCAGAAATGCATGGCTTAGTGATACGTACCGAAAAAGGCAATATTTTCCATACTGGGGATTGGAAATTAGATCCGAATCCCATTGTTGGAGCAAGAACAAATGAAACCAGACTGAAAGAACTAGGAGAAGAAGGTATTCTAGCTATGGTTTGTGATTCCACTAACGTATTCACCGAAGGACATTCTCGTTCTGAAGGCGAATTGAGTGAAAGCATAGCCGAATTAATTCAAAAAGAACGAGACGGCTTAGTCATTATAACAACATTTGCATCAAATATAGCACGCCTCCACTCTATAGCAACAGCTGCCAAAAATTCAGGACGTAAAGTTGCCCTAGCTGGTAGGGCGCTTTGGAGAATGTATAACGCAGCACGAGATT
>CALKVD010000111.1 GCA_937996615.1 uncultured Rickettsiales bacterium
ATCTGATACTCAAACATCGTAGCGCCACTGCAATTGCAAATCATTTTGGTTTTAGATCTAACAAAATATGGAATGATGATAATACGGTATATATCCATATGGCTGAATATAATAGTAGTTTGCATATAGGAGAATTGATTGGTAAAATCAAAAGATCTGGAAATGGTTGGGATAAAGTAGAACTAAAAAGAGATATGATAATGTCTATAAAAGATCCAGAATTAAGCGAGAGCTTTCAATTATTACAAGAGCTGCAAATACCTAATAAGGACATACAAGATATTTTAAAAGTATATCGAGAATATGGTAAGTTTGAATTAAAAAATACAATACAAGCATATCAAAATTTTGCACAAAAGCTAATTTATGAAAAAATTAAAACTGTATTTGCGGAAGGATTATCACCAGAAAAAAATATTGATATAGAGAAATATAGAAACAAGGGGGAAATATATCAAGTTAGGGGAATGAATATACTGGAAGATCAAAGAGTAAAACAGCAAGGCCAAGGAGTAGAGATGGTTGTGGATTATATCATCAAAATGAAAGAAGAAGTAAAGTTTTATGCTGAAGAGAAATTAAACATCGTCAAATTTTTGCAAGGAATTGAGATGGTTCATGGTGGCCAAATAGATATGATAGGAGACGATCAAGTAATGGATCAAGAAATGAGAAAAAGCTTATTTGTGCAATTAGGTTTACAGGTAGGAGATGAAAGAGGCATCATTAAAGAATTGGGTTATAATACAGAAGAAGCATACTTGAGGGGTGATATTAAAACTCGAGCTGGCAATAGCTTAACTAAAGAAGAGGTAGAAAAATTATCAAAGCCAATAATATGGCCGGTTTGGCTGGAGAACTGGGCTGGATATGGCCGTGTTTTAGGATTAAAAATATATTTTAATCTGAGCAGTTTGGATCGTGTAGCTTTGGGTAGTAAAATTTCTACTAATAATGATTTAAACATAGAAGTGGAAGGAGATATGCTTGTTCTACCGTTTGAAAATATTATTGCTGGGAAAAATCTCAATATGGTGGTGAAAGGAAGCATGATATATGGAGGGGGTAGGTTAGAAGGAACGGAGCAGCATTATAATATTTTAGATAATTGGGTAAATATTGGCAGGATAACAAATAATCAGGCTATAGAGATAAAAGCAGGCAAGTCGGTATTGGTTATGGGTTGCATCGATGTTGGATCATTAAAAATAGATAGTGATGAATATATTATATTAGAAAGTATCAAAAGAACTCGAGAGAACAGCGTTGAGAACTATCATGAAGAATTAGTAGAATTAGTTAGGGTAAAAGGAAGAACGCAAAATAGTTTAAGTAGCAAGCAAGGTATTTTAAGCCTCGGAGTAGAAATAGAAGGTAACAAGGTGTTAATGGAAAGTCGCGGTAGCATAATTGCAATACCAGTGAATCTATACCATCATTATATCAGAGTGGGCAAGAGGTTTTATGAAAGAAGAGAATGGATAGAAGGAAGTCCAAGCAGCATCAAGGGAAAAGAAGTTTTAATAAAAACAAATCAAGATATATTTATGCAAGGAGTAAGAATTGCTAGTATAAACGATTTAGGATTGTACGCTAAAGGAAATATAATTCTCGGAGAAGCTAAGAATTATATGAGCTACGAATTTAGGACGACAAAAAGAAAATCTGGTCTTGCAGGTTGGTTAGGTGGCAAAAAAACAATAATTGAAAAGGTCAGGGAAATAAAAGGAGAAGCGAGTAAATTAGAAGCTGGAGGAAGAATTAATATAAATAGCGGTGCGAATACGAGAATGATAGGGACCCAAATCCATGGCCAAGAAGTTAGGCTGAGAGCAGGAAGTGTTGAGCAAAGTGCATCGATCAGCATTCTTCCCAACGTGATGGAAAAAGAATATTATCTCCAAACTGAAGAAAGTAGTTTTAGCTGGAAAAGAAGCTTGGTAGGTTGGGAGGTAAAAAATACTAAAATGAGAATTAGAACTGCAGAAGTAATGCCGACTGTGATTCGGGTTGAGGATGAATTTTTAGTATATAGCAAAGGAGAATATAGACAAATCTCAAGCAAAGTGATGGGAAATATAATCAAAATAGATGCGAGAAAGATTGAAATAGGAATTGCACCAAATCTTGAGAGTAGGTTTGTGCATGTAACCAAAAATGGGATAGGCCTAGGGTTTAAAGCGAATTTAGATGAATTAAGTGTTCGGCTTGGAGCATCATTTGAGAGAATTGCTGAGGAAGTAGAAAAAGTAGATTATGGAGTAAGGAGTGAGATAATCGGTGATTTTGTAGAACTAAAGGCAGATGAGTTAAGAGACTATGGAGCAAGATACCAAGCGAATATGTTGAATATGTACAGTAGGATGAGTATTCATGGAATCGGAAATAATATAGAATCTCTCCAAAGAATAGAAGAAAAAGGTGAGGCAGGAATAAAATTTGGGATCCGAAGCAATATTGGTAGTTTGATCAGAAGTATTAGTAGTATAAACCCGAATAATAAAAGCTTGGCCGGATTGGTAAATAATGGATTTGCTGGTTTGCAAGCATATGAGAATTTCTTGCTACTAAAAAGTGGTGGTGGAATTGAGATCGGGGGATATAGTTATAGCAAATATCAAAAAAAGATAGAGAAAGAAATAATAAATCGACCAATTCCAACTGAAATTAAAGCAGAAGAGTTGCAAGAAATAATCGAAGAAAGGTTAACATTAGAAGGAACACAATATGAAATATATCGAGGATATATTAAAACTAAATACCTGAGCACTAAAGGAGCTAAAGTTGAAATCAAAAAGATGTTGAAACAAGACGAATATGATATAGCAGTACCGCTAACCGGCGAGGTTATACCATCGTTGGGCGGAGTGCAAGGCGAAATGAACGAAGAGAAGGTGGTGAACTGGAACGCTAGGATAATGGCGGTTGAGGATTTAGTTCTAGAAGTTGAGGGACATGCAGATTTACATGGTATATATATCAGTGCAAAAAGTTTAGAAGCAAGTTTTGACAGTTTGGTCTTGGCATCAGCGGTAGATTATGCACGAAGAGAAACTATTGAAAAAGGAATGCAAGTTGATTTGGATAATTTATTTAAGAGTAGTGTAAATGGACGTCGCAATTTTGATTCCAAACATATAGTTGCTGAAATATCTGCCTTACTAGGCTCTGAGCATGCTAAAGTTGTGGTGCGTAATGCTTTATGGCTATCAGGAGCAATGATCGCAAACGCTGAAGTTGGGGATGACGGATCATACACGGACCACGGGAACCTACAGTTGAGTGTTGGCGAATTGTTTGCAGAACATATCAAGTTATACGATCAGGGCAAAACCTTAGGTGCTGCGGTACAGATGGGGATGCTGAATAAAGATAGAAGTGTGTTTGGTAGCGTAATGGCGCAATATCGAGATATTCATGCAACTGGGCAGGCTAGTGCTACGATAGGACGTGGTAACGTTAAGATTGGCGGGAGTAATGGCGACGCAAAAATGGATGAAAGTGGCATAAATCGCGAGGTTGATCAAGCTTTGCGGATGGGTATTTTGGGCGGAGTTCCAGCACTAAACCTATATTATAGTAACCTCGACACAGCGCAATTAAGGGAAGAAATTAACGCTCGCGGCGGATATTGGGCTAGTAGTATCAAAGCGGTGAAAGAGGCATGGAACAAGGTAGGGAATGGTTTGGCGAGCGTCTTTGGTTATGGTGCTGATGATACTGTTTTGGAGATTGATGATGAAGAATTTGGGGATGATTTTGCTACTTTTGACAAAGCAGTTATAGAGAATATTGTACAATTGCTAGAATATCAGATAGATAATGACGAAAATATTAGCGAAGATGAGAAAAAACAGAAAAAAACTGATATAAATACTGCTATAAAAGACAAGAGAGCAGAAGTTGCAACCGCTAAACAAAATGCCGCAGGTAATAACCAAAAGGCTAAGAATTCTGAACAAAAACCAGTTGCAAATATAGAGACTGAAACTGTTGTGACCGCTGCTAGATCAGTCACCGCTCAACCAAAGCAACAACCTATGATAGAGTTTTTTGCCAGAAATGTTGATAATACTGCTGGGCTATTTCAACATGGATATACTGTGTTTACCGATAGCACCGGTGAAAAAACCATCATCACCGGCCATCCTGAATATGGCAATATGTTGCATGGTGATTTAAGGATATATACAGTTAAGTATAATAAGACAAATAAAAAACTGATAACAGATGAGGGATTAGACAAAGATGTTGGTTATCAAGGCAGCTCTATAAAACAATGGGCATTAAACAATGATGCAGAATTACACCAGTATCTGGACAAAGCTAGAGTTGCGGCTCATCAAATAGAAACTGGCAACAAAGGTAAAAGATTTGACTATGATATATGTTTGCGTGACACATGTTGGGGAGGAAATAGTAACACGGTGCAATCTTACATTTATAAAGCCATGGGTTTGCCGCTTGATATACCGAAAAATCTTAACCTCCCAGGAATTAAGGGCGAGTTTTACAAAGGTCCTACCGATGGGTTGGCGAGAAAACTTGGGCAACAAATACAAGATAATGATTTATAATTTTAGGTCAAACATATGAAAATTCTTATGCATTTTATTAGTGAGTTTTTTGATTATCTTTTTACAAAAATATATAGATTTTTCCAAATAATTTATCCAATTACTAGGATAATACTATATACAATCAAATATTGCTTTTATTTTTATATTGGTCTTTGGGCGCTATATTTTACTGTAATTACAGTAATGCCACCGCTTTTTGGCCATATTATTTTACCCATATATAATAGGTATTGGAATGATGCCCCGATCAAATTCACGCGATATTTTAACGATGAAGATTTGAGAAAAGCCATAGAAGAAAAGATAAAAATTGGTGATGATATAACCAAAGCCAGAAAAATATTAGAGGATTCTGGAGTTAAATGTGGTTTTGACCGTTATGATTCTAGTGTTTTAAGATGTGATAATAGTAATTTTCCTTTGTTGCGCTATTATTATGTTGCTTTAAAAATTGATAAAAATATGCAGGTAATCGAATTATTATCTGCAAGGACATATTATACTGGGCTTTGGAAATCAAAATGATATAAAACCACCTATTGAGGTAAACTCAGATAACTCCGCGAAACCCACAGAAAAAACTACGCAACGGCGCCAGATCAAGACCCGAGCATAACCTCCAAAATGATCGAGGAAGCTTTGGTTACTAAGATATCCCAGGAACCTAAAGTTGTTACGATTGATCAAATCAACGCTGCAACTGCAGAAAAAACAG
>CALKVD010000112.1 GCA_937996615.1 uncultured Rickettsiales bacterium
AAATAGATAAGAAATTTCTTTCCTATCTATTTTGATTATACTTATAAATCTGGTTATTATCCTAGGGAATTTAGAATCAAGCCAATTCTAATCCATGTCTCGAGATTGAGGCGAAGACTTTAGCTTTGGTTTAGCTTCATCCATTTCTTCAACCCCTACAGCGATCAAATTCTGGTTTAGATTTGCAACTGCTGCTTGTACTTGTACTTGTTTCGGATATTCTATTTTTAGTCGATCAAGAGCTAATTCACTTTCTAGCAAATTACCATGGTGTTGATCGCTGACCTCTTTGATTTGTACCATTAAATTTTCAGTCAAACTACCATCTCCAAAAAGTCTTCGAAAATGATAAAATATTGGAGCTGCTAGTTTTAAAAATTCCAAATCTGACTCAATTGTGTCAAATAATAGCGCTATCATTCCTAGCCTGATGATTGTTTTGCAGAATAGTGGATTGCTTTTTATAAAATTAGCTTTGCTATAGTTCACCGCTCCTCCTGCTAAATAATTGTATATTCTATTATCAGACATAGTAGCACAAAATAACCAAGGACAATCAGCTAACAACGGTACCGGAACATTACTTTTGCGATCTAAGCCACGAATTAATTGCAAAATCCTAGAAGTTATTGGCATTTTTTGATGCAAACTAGGATTTCTACCATAGATTATCGCGGCATTTTGATTTGCTGGATGCTCTAGGGAAAGAGTGTTATTTTGATTGATCCAAGCTAAACTTTGCTCGATTGTATTCGGATTAAAAAGTTGGATGATTTGGTTCTTTTTTAGCAACCATAAATCTTTGAGTTGATCTGTATTTGATAATGCAAGCAATACTATATGATCTTGTTGGCCCTGGATTATTTGGAGTATGTCTGTATCAAGTGTGTTAAAAACACCTAGTTGGTTATTGGTAATAAGATTGATAAAAACCTGCCTATTAGCAGGTTGGATAAGAAATTCAAAATGGATAGGATTAATATAAAGATTATTAAAATCCGATAGTTGATTGCTCGCCACTAATAGTTGCAATATATCCAAATTTTCTGGATTAGTGATAAAAGCTAGACGTTCTCCGGCTAATGCTGCAAATATATGAAGTTGACCAGAATTAGCTAGTTCTGTTGCTATTTCTATGTTAACTGGATTTTTAAGGAACTCTAATGCTGCTGGCCAAAAAATTCCTTCTTCTTGAATTATTGCTAGCGCGCTATTTAGATTTTGGGGATTTTGATGCATAAAATAAATAATTAAAGTTAATACACAATCAATGTTTGTATATTATTCTCGTATAAGTTGCAACTAAAGAGTGTGTAATTTGGCTAATAAATAACAATATTTGATTTATTATAAGTATTGCAGGTTTATTTATATAATAAATGCGTGATATTTGCTGCAAACAATATAGAATCGTAGCAAGATATATAAAATCTTTGTGATTTATTTGTGGTAATATATATTGATATCAACACGATACCGTATTAATTTATAATCTTTGGGATAGCCTCAGCTACTGATCATCTGGCAATACAAGTTTAACCAGCTTTACTCTTCTTGGTTCTGCTTCAACTATATCTATCTTAGCATTGCTGTGATGAGTAAACGATTCGCCTTTAGTTGGTATTCGATTTAAGTATGATAAAATAAACCCGCCAATAGTTTCATACTCCCCTTCTTCATCCGATAACCAGTTTCTTTCGCCGATGACTTCTTCAATTTTTTCGATTGTTGCTCGCGCGTCTATTAGGTAAGAATTTTTGCCAGTTTTCGTTATTAGGGTTGGCGTTGTTTTGCCGATATCATGTTCGTCACGAATATCACCAACAATTTCTTCAATCAATAATTCAATCATCGCAATTCCTTCAGTTCCACCATACTCATCTAATATAACAGCGATATGTGTAGCTTCTTTACGCATTTTATTTAGTAAATCTATGCATTTAGTTGAGCGTGGAACATAAATCAATTTGCGTAATATTTTGCTAATATCAAAATCCTGCGCAACATGATTACCTCCAGGGCTAGTATATGGCAAAAAGTCTTTGACATGGATAAATCCTATCATTTCATCAGTGGTACCATTGTGAACCGGTACTCTAGTGAATGATGTTTCGGTAAAAATATCATATAGTTCTTGAACTCTGATATCATTTTTGACTGAAATAATTTCCGGTCTTGGTATCATAATCTCTGAAACTTTTAGATCGCGAAAATCAACCAAATGTTTTAGAATCTGCTGCTCTGGTGTAGAATTATCAGTGTGTTTCGTTGATTTCTTTGATAGTAGTTTAGATATATAAGATATCGTGTTAGCAATATTTTTCATATGAAAAATTTTTATTTGATGTTTATGATAAAATTATATTTGTTGAGAACTTGATTTATGGTCTAATATTGGCTCATATTCAAAATCCTTATAGCCAAGATCATGCATGCATTTTGTTTCTATTGCTTCCATTTTTGATGCTTCGTCTCGATTTTGGTGATCATATTGCAACAAATGCAGCATTCCATGGATCAGCATATGGGACAAATGTTCATTCAATGATTTTGAATACTCCAAAGCTTCTGCCGCTATTGTTTGATAGCTGATTGCAATGTCACCTATAGCTCTGGGATAGGGTTCTGTTTTGTTGTTCATGATATCGATATAGGGAAATGATAGAACGTTTGTAGGTTGATTTTTATTGCGATAGGTTTTATTGAGATTTTGTATAGTGCTATCATCAGCTAAAAGTACCGAAACTGTATCTAACTCATTGACATATTTTGATAGTCCCGAGAACTCTAACGCTACATTAATTGCTTTTTCAATAAGTTCGTTTATTTGCTGAACAGCCAGCCATTCTGGAGTCTCTATAGCTAAATCTACTTGCATTAACTTGACCGTTCCGCGTTACCTGTTGTATACACTGATAGATTGCTGTAAAATTTGTCTATATACTTGTATTTCGTTGTCTTCGTTCATAATATTTATTGTGTTTTGCAATTTGCTTCGCGTGCGACCAGGATAACATATTTTTTTTTATAGTAAAAACATTTATAAAGATTTTTAAGATAAATTGAAAATTAAAAATCTTTGCTTCGCTCTAAAACCATCTAGCTGCCAGAAGAATTTTTTTATTTTTTATTTGCTAGCTTTTAATTTCCATTTACAATTTTTATACTGCTGATAGATTTATTCCTATGGCGAATAAAACAAAATAGCAAAAATGATCTCTCATATCTCTAAAATTCTTTTTAAGAAAACACTTCCTATTGCTCTGCTAATCTTAAGTTTGATCTCAACCAACAAAGTCTTCGCATTTGAAACTGAAGCTAAACAAGCTTTAGTTGTCGACTATGATACTGGTGCAGTTTTATATTCTAAAAACGCAGAAGTTTTAATGCACCCTTCTTCGATGAGTAAAATAATGACTTTATATATTGCGTTTAGAGCAATTAAGGATGGTAATCTAAAATTAGAAGATTCCTTCGTTGTTAGTAATAAGGCTTGGAAGATGGGGGGCTCGCGGATGTTCCTCCAGGTTGGTGATACAGTAAAAGTTGTGGACTTGATTCGGGGTATTGTTGTTCAATCCGGAAATGATGCTTGTGTTGCCTTGGCCGAAGGTATGTATGGTGATGAGCAAACATTTGTTGAGCATATGAATAAAGCAGCAATTGATTTAGGTTTGACAAACTCTAAGTTCGTTAATTCAACCGGATGGCCAGATGAAAATCATTTGATGACCGCGATAGATTTGGCTAAATTAGCTAGAGTTATGATTAAAGAATTTGCTGATTTTTATCCTTATTTTAGTGATAAGGAGATGACATACAATAATATAACTCAACAAAATCGTAATACTCTGATCGGTTTTTATGGCGTCGATGGAATCAAAACTGGCCATACCGATGCTGGAGGATATGGTGTTGTTCTAAGTGCAAAACGGAATGGGCACAGAATTATAGCTGTAATTAATGGTTTGAGTAATATGGCTAAAAGAGCGGAAAATGCAAATAAAATATTGAATTACACATTCAGCAATTTTCAGTGGAATAAAATTTATGCTCAAGGTGATGCTATATCAAAAATTAAAGTTAAATATGGCAACAAACCTGAAATTATTGCAACTGTAGACTCTGATTTATATATTGCAATTCCTAAAGAAACCAAAACAGCTGATTTAGTTTCGGTTCACCCATATGTTGACGTAGAAGCTCCTATGGCAAAAGGTGATGTTTTAGGGGAGGTTGTGGTTTTGCAACCAAGTCTTGATAGTTCGAAATCTTGGGCCACACCACTAGTTGCACTGAATGATGTAAAAAAAGGTAACTGGATTCAAATTTTATGGCAAAAAGCAGAAAAAATATGGAAGAAGTATGCGAAATAAAACTTTTTATTTATAATTAAACTAGCTACATTTGCCGTTTGATCTAGCTATAAAAACAATATCTTATAACATAAGAATATATAAAACTAACCATGACCCAAAATAACTCTATCGAAATTGCTACTTGGAATCTAAATTCAATTAATAGCAGAATGGAGCATTTGCTCCATTATTGTGAACATCATAAGCCAGATGTCTTGTTGCTACAAGAAATCAAATGCTTGGAAGAAAAATTTCCTACTGCCGTTTTAGAAGATATGGGCTATAATGTTGCAGTTTATGGCCAAAAGTCTTATAATGGTGTTTCGATCCTTAGTAAGTATAAACTAAGTGATATAACAAGAAGAGAGTTTGCCGGCTGGAATGACGCTAGGTATATTGAAGCTTTGGTCGAAAAGAATGGTAAATGTATCCGTATTGCTTCAGTTTATGTGCCAAACGGCACTGCTGTCGGTTCTGAAAAATTTAAGCAGAAGTTAAATTTTATTCGAGAATTAAGAAGCTATATCTCCAATTGGTTGCGAAATGATGAATTGTTTTTGATTGGGGGGGATTTTAATGTGGCCCAGGAAGAAATTGACGTTTATGATCCTGCTTCTTTAAGTAGAGGTTTGGGTTTCCACATAGATGAACGAACTGAAATTCGTAAAATACTCAACGATGGGTTTATCGACTTGTGGCGCCTCCTAAATCCTGAAAAAAGAGAATATAGTTGGTGGGACTATAGGAATAGAACCTCCTTTAGCCAAGATCTAGGTATGCGTATAGATTATATTTTAGCAAATCCAGTAGCAGCTGATAAAACTATCAATGCAATTATAAATCACGGCTACCGTGCAATGCCAAAGCCGTCGGACCATGTGCCGGTGAAATGTCAAATCGCATTGTAGTTTTTGCTTTTAAGATTTTTAAAACAAAGTAGCAATTAGATTGTAAAATTAGATGGTAAAAATTGGGCAGAAAATACTCAGTCTGCCCAATCAAGTATTAGCCAACAATTTCAATTTGTGCAAAGAAAAAAGCAATTTCTTTTGCAGCGTTTTCGATGGAGTCAGAACCATGAACAGAGTTTTCGCCTATACTTTTGGCATGTAGCTTTCTGATCGTTCCGACCTCTGCTTGCTCTGGGTCAGTTGCTCCCATGATTTGGCGATATAATGCTACTGCGTTTTCTCCTTCTAAAACTTGCACCACGACTGGGCCTGAAGAGATAGAATCGACTAGCTCAGCGAAAAATGGTCTTGAGCTATGGACGGCATAAAATGCTTGAGCTTGCTTTTTAGTCATTAGCAATCGTTTTTGAGCAACGATTTTTAATCCAGCTTTTTCTATTTCCGCATTGACCAATCCTGTGATATTTCTTGCGGTGGCATCTGGTTTAATTATAGACAAAGTTTGTTGCATAAGTTTTAAGGGTAAAAATTTTGGTTAAAGTTAATTTTGTAATACAAAACGTCTAATTAAATAACACTAGATTTTGTTATGCAAAACTTAATAATGTCAAGCTTTTATTTTTTCTACAGCTTGACATTATTAAATCTCATTCTATTGCATAAATTTTGCCTGGCTGCTATAAAATAACAGCTGAGTAAATCATTTTCTTCAAAACAAACATGAACAAAAATACTAAAGGATCAAAAAATAGAGGTTCCGAATCTCAAAGACAAAGTATGGTTGCTAGTACAATCAAAAGAGTTGTCGCTACTGCAATTAGTACCAAGCATCTTTATGCTGAAGGATTAAAGCCAGAGATTGTTGGTGTTGTTGATGTTAAGATCAGTCCTGATTTAAAAAATGCTAAGCTTTTTATTTCGGTGATTGGGGCAGAAAATGAATGCCAACAACAATTGCAGATAATGCACTCTCTCAGTCAGGCGATACAACTACTGATTGCACGCAATTTGAATTTGCGTTATGTGCCTAGAATCTCAGTTGTCCTAGATAGTTCTGCAGCTGTTCATATGCGAATTGAAGAGTTACTCACAAAATAAGCTTAACATAGTGAAAGCATCATCTCTTCTAATGCTATGCTTCATCAATACCACCGTTCTGATGCTTGCCAAATGGCAGTGAACTGCAGCGCAATAGACGCTTAAGGATCATATTGAGAGCAGTAATCATTCGGTATTTATTTAGAGAATCTATCGCATACTGGGAGCAAGTTGGGTAGAACCTGCATGATCGGGGTATATATGGTGATACTATCAGGCGATAGCTATAGACCAAAATTAGAGATACTTTGCGAATTACTGTAGCTAATATTTGCATCTTTGTTTTTTTGGTGATTAATGGTGCCGGATATCGGATTTGAACTGATGACCTACCGCTTACAAGGCGGTTGCTCTGCCACTGAGCTAATCCGGCTTTCTAAATCATTAATAGATTATACAGTTAAAAATGGTTATTGCCAATAAATAATTTATATTATTTTAAATATTATTTCAAAAGAATTCTTTGTATGATGCTTTTGTTGAATTGAAATTGCTATAATTTTGACCGAACTTACAAAAAATAATTTAGATTCTTGCAATCTAAATCTGCAGTGCTAAAATTATTGCTGCTGATTTGATAGTATAAAATCTATATATCTTTAATTTTTTTATTACACAAATGAAGAAAAAATTCCGTTTATCTGTTGTTGTAAAACTCCTTGTCCCGGTGGTTTTAATCCTTACCATCAATTTTGGATTGAGGTTTTTGCATCAACAAGGCATAGAAAAAAGTTTGCAGCAGCTAATTGGGATGATGGCAGCAAATGGGATGAATTTGAGTTGCGACCAGATCAAAACCGACGGGATATTTGGATCTAAATTAAAAAGTGAAATAAATAATTGTGAAGTATACCTAGGTACGATTGGCCTTAACGGTAGGTTATATCTACCTAGGGTTGTGCTCCGTACTGACCTATTCGCTGATAAAGCGATCATCGAACTTCCAGAGCAAACTGAAATCGCAATGATTAGCAACCAAGATCAAAACTCAGTGTTCGGTAATATCATTGATAGCTTTTTGGTCCAGCTTCAATTGCAAAATGATAGGGTGATTAATGTCTTGTTCAGGGAAAAGCTTATGCTTGGTGTTGTTAATGGCTTTGATGATATTCTATCAAGAATTACTTTCAACTTTAAGGATTCCGCGATCAACGCTAATCAGTTGGAAATCATCAGTTTAGAAGAAGTTGATGGTGATATCAGTTTTGCGGAGATGATTGATTTGAAATTGTTAGCATTAAATCGTCAGCAATTGGTTGGGGAAGAAAAGATGCAGCAAAATATATCACAGGATGGTAATAACACAAAAAGCGAAATTACTCCTGCATTAGCGCTAAATAATGGTGCTAAAATAGATCTAGCTACTAAAATTAGTCCAATTCACACTAAAATATCAGTGAAAAATGTCAAAATTGATCGGCCTCAGTTTTTTGGAAAATATGCTGAGTACTTCGCCAAAATCGACAAAGGTAATATTGTTGTAGATGTAGAGAAAAATATTGAAAACCAAAAGCTTTTTAGTAATGATAATCCAACTATGGACCAAGCAAAAAATCCTTGGTTGGTTTATCGAATCTCAAACTCTGGTTTTCAGAGTGGTTTGTTTAATCTTAGCTGTGATGGCACAATCAGGGCCAGCTTACTTGATACAAACCAAGATATACAACAGACAAATCAAAAACAAAACGAAGAGAAACTAAGCCTTAAGTTCAATATCGGTAATTACGATATTCTAATTCAAGAAATAGTAAGGGCTCTTTATGGATTCAATAATGCAAATGCAGATAAATCTCAAATTCAAAGTAACATAGCTCTTTCAAAATTCGTTTTTAGAAGCATGTTTGCTGATGATTTAATTAATGCTAACCTACATCTTATCCAAAAGGTTAGCGGGGAATGGCGAGTTAATGGGTATAACGGCGACGAGCTTAATAAAAAACTAGGGGGAGTTCTAGCTTTATTTAATCAACAAAAAAAATAAAGCTAGAATTAATCGGGCGGATTAAAGTTTAGAAGAAATCAGTCTATTTTTTTTGTTGTTAGATTTCTTTTTCAGATTATTTGCTTTAACTTCTTTAGCCTCAGGTTTTTTTGCTGCTACAGTTGTGGTTATGGTTTCTTCTTTTGCATTCACTAATGGCTTATTGGTATCAGTTTTTTGCTCATTTTGTTTTTCTTGTTTTTCGTTTTTGATACCAGAGTTTTTATTATCAAGCAACTGCGCTATTGATTCTTTTAGAACCGACACATAAACATTAGGAGCTATTTCAATTATAAACTGACCTTTTTCTTTTTCAACTTTAGAGATTGTTCCAATAATTCCAGAATTAATCACAACTTTTGCTCCGCGATCCAAAGTTTCAATCATATTTTTATGTTCTTTAGCTTTTTTGTTTTGTGGTCTGATTAGCACAAAGTAGAAAACTATCATAATCATTATTAGTGGAAGCATGCTTGACAAGGCGGATCCTCCTGTTTCTGTTGTAGAGCTGTCTGCTGCATAGATCATTGTTGTTACAATTAAGCTAGTTAAAGCAATAGGGAGAGATATAAAGAATTTAGTCATGAGATAATTATGTTTATATTAAATTAAATAACAAAAAGTATAGCATAGATTATAGAGAATTAAAATATCATATACAAGTAACAAAAAATCGATTTTATATAGGTTGTAGCTATTTTGCACCAGCCAAAGCTAATTTTAATAATTGATCAAGATAAATTTCAATCTCGCTACAAATTGATATGCAAGCACCGCCACCAATAGCGCTTATATGGTTTTCAGTATTAGATGGTCTGATTGCAAACCAATAGTCTGGATAGTCAACTCTAATACCGTCTAGATATGAAATTTTAGGCCATGTTTCTATTTGTTCATCATCTTCAATAATGTGCAAATTAGCTTTGGTTTCTGTTTGAGTGACTTCATTAATTATTGCTGTGTTTTTATTGTCAAAATATCCAAAAATATCATTAATGTTATTGGCTGTAATAGGATAAATTCTCGAAGTTTGGCACTCTAATTCAATTATATTTTGAATAAATCTCATTATTTTTTTCTTATTACTCTGCTTTGAATTTAGAATAATTTTTTTAGTAGTGAAAACTTTTGGTATATCTTTTAAAGCTTCAGTTAGTTTTTGTCCCTTGGTTGCTTCGATTAGGCGAAAAGCTGCATAGACAGCATCATCATATCCAAAATAGCGATCAGCAAAATAGAAATGACCACTATTTTCTCCAGCAAGCAATGCTCCGCTGCTTATTATTGCTCTCTTGATATTGCTGTGGCCTACCTTGCTAATACAAAATTGCAACCCTAGTTTAGTGATATATTTCTCAGTTATTGGGGCAGTATATATATCACCTATCACGATCGGGTGTGTTTTAGGTTTGGTTATATTTTGGTTTTTTGGATCATTCTGATCAACAATTTGTTTGGCTAGAAACATTAATAGTTCATCACTTTTTCTAATATTACCTTGGTTGTCAATTACCATAATGCGATCGCCATCTTCATCAAAGGCGATACCCATATTGGCTGAATTTTCAACTATTAGCTGTTTTATTTGGTCAATCCGGTTTTGATCTCTTGGGCTGGGATTTACCCTAGAATTTTTAGATTTTCTTTTATTAATGATGATAGATTTTATTTGTGGTATTTTAGATAAAATATTATTTAATAAACTGACCGTTGTTCCATCGCCACAATCCCAAACAATACTTGTTGAAGCAGGAATTTTAATGTCATTTATGAGTAAGTCTATATAATCTTCCTCTAAAGATTTTTGCCGATATTTACCTAATTTGGAGCTACTGTATCCATGAAAATTTCTTAAAGATAATAAATCAACGCCGCCAACAGGAT
>CALKVD010000113.1 GCA_937996615.1 uncultured Rickettsiales bacterium
TAATTTATGAATAATAAATATAAATTGAATGGATTTTTAACGATACCCATTCTGAAAGCAATCTAGCATAGACCAATCAAAGATGGAAGTACGATCCAGGAAAAAATTATAAAAAACTTTATTTAGTGCATTTAGACGGAGGCGAGGTGGTGCGGATTATGAGAATATATAGTTGAGCCAAGTAGTGGGAAGGCTGAATAAAGCTATACTATTTTCTAATCCGCCCTGCAATTATAAGTTGTATTTTATCATTATACAACTATTTTTTCATATTTATTTAATTTTTTTTATTTATTTAGCTGAATATTTATATTCAAGATTACTTTTATATGAGAAAAAACATATAGTTAGGTGCTATTAAATCAATTATAACATCCTGCATCATAACTAAAAAATTTTCACAATAGCTATAATCGAAAAACAGGAAAAATTAGCAGTTATTAATTTTGTATCTATCTATAATATATTCACTGAGTATTTTTTTAAATTGTGCTGTAATATCATCGCCACGCAATGTATATCTTTTCTCTCCGTCTATAAAAACCGGAGCAGCTGGGTTTTCTCCATTTCCTGGTAAGCTAATACCTATATTCGCATGTTTGCTTTCTCCGGGGCCGTTGACAATACAACCCATGATTGCAATTTTGAGATTTTCAATTCCAGGATAAGTTTTTTGCCATTCCGCTATACTTTGATCAACCATTTGCTGTATGTCAAAAGCTAGATGGCGGAAATAGTCACTACTTGTTCTGCCGCAACCAGGGCAAGAGCTGATTGTTGGACTAAAAGCTCGCTGTTCGATAGTTTGTAATAATTCTTTGCATAATTTGACCTCATAGTCTCTTGCAGCTGAAGGTTCTGGTGTGATTGAGGCTCTGATTGTATCACCAATACCTTGGGTTAAGATTGCTCCAAGGGCAGCACTTGTTGCTACCGTTCCTTTAAGTCCCATCCCAGCTTCTGTTAATCCCAGATGCAATGCATACTGGCATCGTTTTGCTAATTGTTGATATACCCAAATCAGATCCAGAACTCTGCTAACTTTAGCAGATATAACAATTTTATTGGAGGGTAGACCGATGTTTCTTGCTTTTTCTGCGCTTATTAATGCAGATTGTACTATTGCTTCTCTTAATACATGATTTGCGTCTAGGGGGGCGTTCAGCAAACTGTTTTGATCCATTAAATTAGCTAATAGCTCTTGGTCTAAGCTCCCCCAATTCACCCCAATTCTGATGGGTTTGTTATATTTAATCGCAATATTTATAATCTTCTCAAATTGTTTGTCTTTTTTTTGGCCAAATCCAACGTTTCCTGGGTTTATTCTGTATTTATCTAGATATTCTGCGCACTCATTGACCTCTTCTAGCAATGTATGGCCGTTATAATGGAAGCAACCAACTAGGGGGGTATTATAACCAAGGTTGAGCAGTTTTTCTTTAATTTTAGGAATCGCTCGTGCCGCATCCAAATCATCAACTGTGATTCTTACGATATCAGATCCAGCATCAACAAGAGAAGTGATTTGCTTCACTGTTTTTTCGATCTCTCCTGTTCTAGTGTCTGTCATGCTTTGGATGGCGATTGGATTTTGTCCGCCTATTTTGATTCCTCCAATATTAACTACGACTGAATCTCTTCTCATGAAAATCAAATTACCTAAGGTTTTAAACAATATTAAACAATAAATTATAAACTAATTTTTATTTACAGTTTTCTATAATACAATTTGATTATGATTATAGGAAGTACATTTGACTAATAAAAATTAAAAGTCAGATTAAAAATTAAGCTTGACATTTATAATATTATTATTGAGAATATGCCAACTATAATTAATTATAAATAATTTTTTAAAAATGTTTGCAGTTTTAGTTTCGGGAGGAAAGCAATATATGGTTCGTCCTGGCAGTGTTATATCAACAGAAAAATTTGAAGAGATCGGAAGAGCGTCGTGTAGGGAAAGTG
>CALKVD010000114.1 GCA_937996615.1 uncultured Rickettsiales bacterium
TTACACTATAACATTTCTTGGTTATAATAGATGCTATTTAGCAGAATGCTCTATTTCTTTATTATTTAATTCATGATACATCACCATAGATTGAATCGTATCAATTGCACGCAGAAGTTGAAAATCTGTTTTTTCATCTCCAATTTTTTCACGTAACAAATTCAGATTATCTGTTTCAACTTCTTGATCATCTTCAATTGTGCTTGAGGAAGTTGGTTGATGGTTACTTTCTTTTTGGGTTGCCTTATTATGATTATATTCCAAATTGGAATTATTTTGGGCTGTATCGCGATCATTAGCGGTATCAGAGGTCTTAGCTGTTTTTGGAGATGTGATGTGTCCTTTGAGATGTATTTCTCCAATCTTCTTTGTTTTTGTTGCCTGAACCACAACTCCTTCTTGTGCATATATATCAGGTTCTATACCGTCAGCTTGGATTGATTTACCTGAAGGTGTATAGTATAATGCAGTAGTTAATTTTAAAGCTCCACCATTTTGCAATGGTATTACATTTTGGACTGAAGCTTTACCGAATGATTTTGTTCCTACAAGTAATGCTCTTTTATTATCCTGCAAAGCTCCAGCAACAACCTCAGCAGCTGAAGCAGAGCCGGCGTTTATGATTGCTACAATCGGTAATCCTTCTGTGATGTCTCCATCTTTTTCGCTGCGATACGTTTCGTTTAATTCTCCAATTCTACTGCGTACCGAAACTATCTCGCAATCGTTGAGAAACATTTTAGATACTGCTACTGCTTGGTCTAATAGGCCTCCAGGATTCCAACGCAAATCTAAGATCAATCCCCTTATTTTAGATTGAGAATTTTTTAACAGTTTCTTATATTCTTTTTTGAGCTCGGTTTCAGTTATATTATTAAATCCACTGATGTTGATATATGCTATATTATTTGCAATCATTTTTGCTTTTACTGGAATGATTTTAATATGTTCGCGTGTGATCCTAATATCATATTGCTGGCCATTTGCTCTTTGGATCTTGACTTCAACTTTAGTTCCAGCATCACCTCTTAAGCTTGCAATCACCTTATTTTTCCCCATCTCTAAAGTTTCTACTCCATTAACGGCAATAATCAAGTCTCCAGCTTTGATTCCTGCTTTAAACGCTGGGCCATTTTCATAAGGTGATATTACCTTGAAAATCCCATTATCTCCAACAGGAACAAGCTCGACTCCTATGCCGCTAAATTGCCCAGAGGTAATATTGTTAATTTCTTTATATTCTTTAGGGGTCAAATAGTTTGAATGGGGGTCAAGGTTTGACACTATTCCTTTGATTGCCCCTTCTATTATTACTGACTCGCTGACTTCTTCTATATAATTTTTTTGAACCAAAGAAGTGACTTGTTCTAGAAGTTGCTGATCTTGTTTTTCAAGGTTGAGCAAAGCTTCTTCTGCTGATGTAGTTGCATTATAGTATAATAGTACTATAGATAAATTTAATGCTAACAATAATTTCAACACTCTTGCCATATCTTATTTGTCAGCTATAGGTATCTATTATGTTTGATTCTACTAATAAAATCCAGCTTGGTATTTATTAACATCCATCAAACTCGGTTAATGTTTTGTGTTTGCCGTCGCAGACGGGGCCTTTTGCGCTATATTTACAGCCGCAAAAACCTACTAACCCATCTTTCTCTGCCTTGTAGATTTGAGGATTGAATTCTGTGCCGACGTGTGACATATCGCAAAATGGCTGCTTTTTGCTTAAGCCACAGGCGCACCAGTAATATGTTTCGCCAACCTTGACTTCAACTTTGATCGAATGTCTGGTAGCTACTTTTGGCAATTTAGTTGCTGATGGTATATCTTGGGTTTGATTTGTTGTCATACTTTATTAATAAGATTTTTGTATCGAAGAATATTACAAATGCTATGATATCTAAATAGGTAAATTGAATTTAGCGCGAATCAACTTTTTTGTATAGAGATAATATTCTTTTGGTGAGAGAAAAATATCGATTTACTTGTTTGTCGCATCCCGAATAGATTGTAGAACGCGATGCCATAGATCTTGGATATATCTGATTATATTATTGATTTGTTCTGAAATCCAATCGGTAACCATTTGGATATAATCAATAATCGAAGATTGGCAAAATGGTTCTGCACTTAAGGTTTTTGAAGCGTCCATTGCGAGATAGATTTGATTTCGATCAAGATTTGCGTTGATATCTGCGGGTTTAGGCATTCTCTGTTGCATTATTGTCGATTTACTGTCTTCTTTGTCATTTTCATTTAATTCTCGCCATTTTAGGTAATCACCATTAGATTGAGCATCTTCATTTTTTTGCTTGTTAATTTTTTTACTTTCTTCTGAGTCTGGTATCGCTGTTCTATGGCAATTTGTTTGTTCGGCATATGTTATTACAGTGAGGCCAAATAAAGAAAAGAATGCTAGCAATAAAAAGTAAAAAGCAGAAATAATTTGATTCTGATGCATTTTATAAAAATCGAATTTTAATTAGTAGCTACTGTCTTGATTATAGCAATAAAAGCATAATTTGCAAATCTATATATATAAATATACATAATTTCTAAGATTAAATCAGGTCTGACAAGTAATATTAATGAATGATTTTTACTAACAGATGTTCTTTTTTGCCAACGCTTAATTTAAATTCATTTTTGTGGTTAAATTTCTCAAATTGAATCGTATATTTTTCATCATCGTGCATTATATCATCTATACGAACTCCTTTGCCTTTAATCAGATTGCGAGACGCTGTATTAGATTGTGATAGTTTTGTCATCACGAGAAGATGGTATAATAGCACTCCGGTTGGATAATCTTTCTTATGCAACTCATAGATTGGGATATCGGTTCCAATTTCTCCCATCGTGAATGTTAGAGTTGCTGTTTCAAAGGCTTGGGTTGCTGCGTCCTTGCCATGGCATATTGATGTTATAGTATTGGCTAAAACTATTTTTGCTTCGTTAATATCTTTGCCGTGCAACTTTTCTAAACTTTCTATTTCAGAAATTGGTAGCTCGCTATAAATCCGCAAAAATCTGCCAACATCAGCATCATCAACATTGCGCCAAAACTGCCAAAAATCATATGGAGAAAGCATATCATCATTGAGCCATACTGCTCCTTTTGCTGTTTTGCCCATTTTTGCTCCACCTGCGGTTGTAATTAGTGGTGTTGTGATGCCAAAAAGTTCTTCGCTGCCATCTTTATCTTCGTTTGTAATAGCTTTGATCCTACGGCTAAGATCAATCCCACTTACAATATTTCCCCATTGTTCTGAGCCACCAAATTGCAATCTACAGTTGTGTCGTCGGTTAAGTTCAACAAAGTCATAAGCTTGCAGTAGCATATAGTTAAATTCTAAAAATGTCAGCGGCTGTTCTCTTTCTAGGCGTAACTTAACGCTATCAAAACTTAACATACGATTGATCGAAAAATGACATCCATAATCCCGTAAAAAATCCAGATACTTCAACCCCGTTAACCAATCTGCATTATCAGCTATTTTGAATTTATCACGATCTAAAGTTTTATAGAATATTTTTGAAATTGAATTTTTATTTTTCTCTATATCTTCTAAACTCAGCATTTTTCTCATCTCTTGTTTGTCAGATGGGTCGCCAATTCTAGTTGTTGCTCCACCCAGTAGAACTATTGGAGTGTGGCCGTGTTTCTCTAGCAAACGCAGAAGCATAATTTGCATTAAGCTTCCGACGTGTAGTGAAGTTGCTGTACAATCAAATCCTAGATAAGCTGATATTTTGGTCTTGCTTAGGATTTGATCTAGTCCCTCTAGATTGGTACATTGATAAAGAAAGCCTCGCTCTATTAATTCTTTTAGAAAAGGTGATTTTAGACTATTTGATTGTATTGGATTCATAAATATTGTTGCTAGTAGGTTTTGGCTCGTTATAGGTATTTTGATGATTATATTATGAGATACTGGTATAATAGTAAATCACTCTCTTGCAATTTTGGCTATACCGATTTGATTTTTAGAATTTGCTATGATCTATTTGATGTAATGAATTTTTATTTTATATCAATATGTTATTTTACAAAATTATCGTATTTAAAATTGTATTAGCAGTTTTTGTTTTTTGATTGAGGGTGTGGTTTGGTTACTTTAATGCATTATATTATAATGCTATTGTATTTCGAATCCCAGTGTTTTTAACAATTATTATTTATTAGGTTGTTTTAATTGAATCGCTATAGCTTAGATTATATGACGGGACTTGTGGTGTTTTTTAATGGGATTATCATCTAATCTCATCTCTATTGGTGTTCGATTTTTGACTTAATATATTTTCTCCGTTGGCTAATGGTGTTGGCTATTTGCTTTATATGCCTGGAACCAGTTCCGAAACTTGAATATTAGTGTAAAATGATGGCTGGGATGGATGGATTCGAACCACCGAATGCTGGTACCAAAAACCAGTGCCTTGCCACTTGGCGACATCCCAAAATAAATGATCAAAGCTGCAAAAAGCAGCGACGATCTACATATGATTTAATTTACAAATATTAAAAGTTTTAAGCAAGTAAAATTTAAGCAAAACAACATATATTAATTTTGTTTTTTGACACTTTCTTCAACCGTCTTTGCCGCAGCTTGGAAATCTACTTTAGCGTTAGGTAGGGTCGAATTTAATTCTGTTATTATTTTATCTGTAATATCCATTTCGCTACTCGCATATAGAGTCGCTCCTTTGTCTATCACAATGGCATATCCACGAGCTTTAGCTTCTTTTTCGACAGCAGAGCTGACTTTGTTGATAATCTCCTGTTCAGCATTTTTGGCTGCTAGATTCAGGATAGCTTGTTTCATCATGGTATCTTGCTGAAGATTTGACATGTTTTTTTCTAGCTCTTTAGATTTGGTTGCAAAAGCTTCAGCTGAAATTGCATTCTTTTGTGCCTCTAATTCTTGTTGTGCTTTTGCTAAAATTCTTTCTTGTTTGTGTATTATATCCTTATATTCATTACGTTTATTGTCAATTTGCTGACTCAAATTTTTGTAAGCTGAAGATTTGGAAACAATTTTACTGCCGTCAATAACTAAAACTGACTTGTTGGTTGCATCTTTATCTGATGCTGATGCTTGTAAGTTGCAGAAGAGTGCTGCTGCTACAACTGCTGCGGTTAGAGCAGCTTTAATATGAAAATATGACATTTATTTTTTATAAATAAAAATTTGAACAAAAGTTACGACAAAATAATAATGAAACAAAAAAAGCTAAGTGGCAAATACTTTTTTATATAAAGTAATGCCACAATAGTTTGGTTGCTTCTATCCTTGTGCCACAGAAGAATCTTTTTCCCTCCTAGCATTGATTGTATCGATAATAATTTTGTAACCAGCGTAATTTTCGTGAAACAAGAATCTTGCTACTCTGGTTATGGTTGCAATGCTGACGCCGGTGTCTTCATGGATTTGGCGATAAGATTTATCGGTGTTATATAGCATCTGGGCAACCAGCCATCTTTCTTCAAGCGATTTTCTTTCTGCCGGAGTGCAAAGATCGCATAGATATCTATAACAGTCTTCGACATTTTTAGCGCTCATTAACGCCTGACACAGCGAAACTGAGGAATCACTGATTTCTAGTTCAGAGATTTGTTTTAATTCTCCCATTTTTTTTATACCATTTAATTTTTAAATAATAACTTTTGTTTTATAAGTAAATTGGTACTTTGCTAAAGTTTTGCCGATATATTATTTCTAGTAACCAACAGCGCATACCAGCTATATGCTAAGTAAAAAGTTATTGTTTTTGCTTAGTTGTTTTACTTACCTACAATGGTAGTATCATACTATATAATTAAATTGTCCATACTTTTTTAATTTGATTGTAATCTTTGTCAATATCTATCTGATTACTAGAATAAAAACATGAATGATTTATAATTTTTACTTGCGACAGATTTGCTAATCTGATAGCATGCTAATATATTAATTCGATCTCAAATAAGGTAATTAAAAATGACTAAAACTGTTTGGATGATAATAATAGGGGTATTATTCGCTTTAATTATCCTGATATTTACCCAATTTAACTCGAACAACAATAAAAATCAAAATGGTCGCGAACCCAATAAGAAAATTGGGATCTTGCAAATTTCTCAACATCCCGCATTAGACACAGCTCGTAGTGGCATAATTAAGGAACTGGAAAAACATAGTAATGTGAGTTTTGTCTACGAGTGCGCTAATGGTGATGCTGTGATGGCTACACAGATAGCTCAAAAATTTTTACAGCAAAAATCTTCTGTGATTGTAACTTTAGGAACGGTTGCAAGTCAGGCAGTGGCTTTTAAAATTAAAAATAATCCTGGTATTTCTCTGGTTTTTTCATCTGTGACTGACCCTATATCAGCTGGATTAGTTCGTGATCCGAACAAGCCTGATAGCAATATCACTGGAGTGACAGATTTTGTAGCTCCATTACATACTATCAAATTTATTAAAAAGGTTACTCCTAATACAGCACGAATAGGGGTTATATATAATCCAGGAGAACCTAATTCAGTTGCTTTGATTGAAGAATTAGAGAATGTAGCAAAAAGTGAAGGGGTTCTGCTAATTAAAGGTATTGCTAATTCTACTGGCGATGTTATGTCAGCAACTCAAAGCATAGTTAACAAAGTTGATGTACTATTAGTTGATAATGATAATACAGCTTTGTCAGCTCTCCAAAGTATTATCAAAGTGGGAGATCAAAATAACATTCCAGTCTTTTGCAGCGATATAGATGCAATGGGTACTGGTATTTTAGCTGCAGTTGGTCCGGATCAATTTGAAATCGGAGAAAAAGCCGGAGCCATGGTTATTGATATATTACAAGGTACTGAAGTAAAGAAATTACCGGTATTTGTCCCTGGTCTAGATAACCTACAAATGCGTGTTAGTAAATCGGTGGCTGCGAGATTGGGGATCGATTTATCGAAATTGCAAAGTGATAAAGAAGTGATTCTAGAAAGCTAAGTGATTCACTAATGATAAGCTCAAAGGATGCCATCATGCTCAAAAATTAGTTGGATTATAAGAGATGACAATTTTGAAAGGGCCTGGTTGCATATAGTATTAAATTGCTAGCAGAATTGTTTGACTAACTCTTTACCAGCCATAATGTGAACATGAAAGTGGCCCACAGTTTGCCCACCATTAATACCACAATTGGTAACGATTCGATATCCATTATCTTCTTCCAAATTATATTTTTTTATAATAAAATTCACTGTTTGCCAGAAATCTGTGACCTTGTCTCCTGAGGCGTTAGTCATAAAATCGCTAAAATTTTGAAACTCACCTTTAGGAATCACTAATATAT
>CALKVD010000115.1 GCA_937996615.1 uncultured Rickettsiales bacterium
CGACGCTCTTCCGATCTTGGTAAAAGACCTTTGTGGTCAAAATATTTCTGAACCCGAAAGTGCTAGACTAACAATGATTGTGGACGAGGAAATAAAACGGATTTTGAAACCAAAAGAGGAGGAAGAGAGATTCTCAAATCAACAGCCTATTAATTCTCAGAGCCAAGCTAGCACCGAGATCACAGAGGAAGTTAGCGGCAGCCTTTTGCTTAGCGGAGTTTCGCATCACGCTAATTTTACCTTCCACAAATAGTTTGGATAAAATCGCACTTAGATTATCAGCATCAAATTGTGGCGAGATGTCACCACACCAATCTGGGATTAATTTTGCGGCAATACCTGTTGTGGGCGCCATTATTTTATTCTGACATAGTACTATAGCACCATGTTGCTTTGCCACCTCTACTGCGTTATAATATTGGTGGTTATCAGAAGAATTGGGAAGCGGCACCAAAATCGCTGGTACCTTATTGTAGGCTAATTCAGCGATAGTTGATGCTCCAGCTCTTGCGATAACTAAATCGGCCTCAGCTATATGAATGATTGCATCATCAAAAAAAGGAGCAACTTGATAGCCGCCTAAATCCATCGTCGAATATTCCTTCGCAGTTTGTTCAACAAATTCAATCCTAGCTTGCTGGGTGATATAGATTTTTTGACGCAATTTTCTATCGAGATTTTGAATTGCTTCGGGTATAACGCTGCTAAAAATTGTCGCTCCCTGACTTCCACCAATAATAAAAATTCGATATAATCCATTGTTGCGTTTGAGCTTTTTAGATAATTTAAAATCAGGTCTTATTATCATTCCCGAGTTGAATACCTTGGATCGATATTTTTCTGGCAAATAAATTGTATTTAAAAAAGAAGTAGCAATTAAATCTGCATAGGAAAGGAACATTCTATTGACTCTACCAAGGACAGAGTTTTGTTCGTGGATAACTAATTTTCGACGTAAAACAATTGCCGCTAACGTTGTTGGAAATGATGCATATCCTCCAAAACTAACAACAAGGTCGATTTGGTTGCGCCAAAGATAGCAGAGGGAAATAAAAAAGCTGAATATAAGCGAAAGAAGAAAAATCAGTTTACGCAAAATTGATTTGCCACTTGTATATAATATCGGCAAAGTTATGGTTTTGATTTGGTTTTTGTTCCCAATTTGATTACACTTCTTGGATTCAAGTTTTTGCTGCTCATCATGATTTTGTGTTTTTTCTTTTTCATGTTTTGGAGCAAAATCAGTTGATTTAACAGCTTGTTGCTTATCGCAATATTGCAAACCACGACGATCGGTAAAGCACCAAACATTATGTCGCGGAAATAAGATTTGACTTAAGGTAACCATCGGAAAAACATGTCCAGCAGTACCACCAGCTACTAGTGCTATATTATATTTTCTTTTGCGCATATTAAAATTAAATTTCGCGAGCAATCAAAACACTACTTTCCTCCAATTGCTCAATTTCGCTCAAGCTATTAACCGGTCTAAGGTTGCTATCATTTTGATTTACAATCCAAAACTTAAAACCAAGGTTAGCAAGCTGAGTGAAAGCTGCAGCAGCATTATAGACACTAAACGATTCTTTGGTTATGTTAACAACGATTTTGATATTGGGAGATTGAATTATAACCCGTTTAGCACCAAAGATCACTTGATTTATGTTGCCATTGGTATTGATATAAATCAACGAAACGCTATTCAGCTGTGGCAGAAGAAGATCCAAAGTTGTTAGTGGCGAGGGGTTATTATTGTTTAGATTATTTGTCTCAGCATTATTTGTCTCGCCATCTTTAACTTCGCTATAAATAATACTATTATAAACAAAAACATTATTGATTCCATTTAAACGCATTGAAGCTCCAAGCATAGATGCTGTATATTTATCTGGTTCAATACTATAAACTTTTCCATTTACCCCAACAATCCTGCTAGCATAAAGCGACTGATAACCATAGCCAGCACCAACATCAACAAACATATCGCCAGGTTTCAGCATAGTATAGAGTAAATGACTGATACGACCGTCAGTATATCCTTGCTCTAATATAGCTGCTGCTCTTTTTTGATCATCAATATTAACTAGAAGTGGCTGACCTATATAAGTCTGAGCTAAAACAATTTTCGAATTATAGCAAGTTTTGCTAGTTGCCAATAGAGTATAGCCAGCGTATCCTGCGGCACCAAGGCTTAACAATGTTATTAGAAGACAAAGAATAATGATGCTTCGTGAATAACTGGATCGTAGATTACCAGATCCTGAACTAGAATTTATATTATCGTTAGTTGTATTTATTCCAGAACCATCACTCTGTGACGCTTGATCATTTGGAAGATTTATAGGATCGTTCTTTTTTGTTTGTTGTTGCTTGTGCTGAGATTTATCTCCAAGGTTTGAATTTACTGATGATGCTGGAACTTTTGCAGTTGCAACTTTAATTCCATTCTGCGAAGACGGTGGGTTAGAATTTCCTGTATTATCAGAATAAGTATTGGATTGAGACTTATCTACAACCATAGGTTGTCCTTCGGTTGTAGTCGTTTCTTGATCTGGTTTCGCGGGCTGTTTTTGACCTAAAAACCAATCAAATTCCTCATCAGCCGGAGACTTTTTTGCGGTACTGGTAGTTGCTGCCGAACTGGCACTATCATTACCCCAATGTTTCCAAAATATATCCTCAGCTTCTTGTTTTTTCGCTTTGATGTCTTCCTCTTCTTCATGGTCATCAAAAAGCCAATCGAGAGAATATTCATCATCGCTTTTAGTATTTTTATTATTTTGATTTTCCTCAGCCATTTAGTTACCAAGATCGATTTTTATTTGTCAAGAATATAAGATTATACAACTATAAGATTTACCACACAACCTAATAAAACAACTTCCCACTGCTATAAGTCGCAGCTATAAATATAACCTCTGATATTCTTGCAAATTATGTTGTCACAACCTAGACTAGAGATGGCTTTCGATCATTTTAGTCAACGCAGCCAAAGGCATTGAACCAACTTGGGTATCAACTTTTTGACCATTTTTGAATAAAATCAAGGTAGGAATGCTACGAATTCCCATTTCCCCTGGAATTTGCTGACTTTCATCAACATTCATCTTTACAACTTTAACTTTATCAGCCATAGTTTTGCTTAGCTCTTCAAGGGTTGGAGCTAACTGCCGACAAGGTCCGCACCAAGGCGCCCAGACGTCCAGCAGCAGGGCCGTCCCTTTCGTCATGCGCCGATGACGATCCAGTTCCGCGCCGGTCACGGCCGTCGGGCCGCCGGTGAACAACAACGACTTGCAGCGGCCGCACTTGGCCGAGAGCGGATCGCGATCCTCCGGAAGGCGATTGCCGGCTCCGCAGGCGACGCAGACAACCTGAGACATCGAAACTCCTTCAAGCCCAGACCTCGGAACAGCCACGAAAAGCGGGCCGTTCCACCCGGGCGCACTCAAGTCAATCCAGATGGTTGGGCGCTCCGCTATGCGC
>CALKVD010000116.1 GCA_937996615.1 uncultured Rickettsiales bacterium
CAGTAATCGCTCAGCAAAAAAAATAGAGACATAATCGCTACTACAATACCAACAACCAAGGAAAATTGCATGACTGTCGATAAATTTGGCCATTCGACTCGACGAGCTTCTTTCTGTACCTCTTTGGCATAAGTATAGAAATTTTTTATCTTGGTTATCATAAAGTTTGTGTATAAAATTTTGTCAAAAAATCAAACGATACTAATTTTATTATTAACGTTTAGAGAACTGACGTTTTTTACGAGCCTTAGCGTGGCCATATTTTTTACGTTCAACTTGTCTGCTGTCCCGGGTTAATAGACCTGCGGTGCGAAGTATGCTTTTATATGTTCCATCGACTTCGGCAAGTGCACGACTGACGCCGTGAACAATCGCTCCACATTGTCCAGTCATTCCGCCACCTTTAACGGTTGCGACAACATCATAGTTAGCTATATCGCCGACTGTTGCAAATGGGTTATTGATCAAAAATCTATGTATACCACGGCAGAAATATTGATCGAGGTTTTTACCGTTAACTGTTATTGTGCCGTTTCCCCCAGCAACGAGCCAAACGCGGGCTGCAGATTCTTTTCGTCTACCGGTTGCATAAGTGGCTTTGGTCAAATTAGGTTTGTCTGTTTTTTTGTGTACGCGTAGTTTAGTTGACATGGTATCTAATACAAAATTTGTGTTATGAGCTATGATTTTATTAATTTTATTACTAATTAAAACTAAATAGAATTAAGATCTAATAGCTCTGGATTTTGTGCTATGTGGGGGTGGTTTGCACCAGTATAAACCCTGAGGCTACCCATTTGGCTTCTAGCTAAAGGGCTTTCTTTAGGCATCATTCGTTGCACTGCTTTTTTCAATAAACGTTCAGGGTGTTCTCCAGAAAGAATTGATTTCCATTTTCTTTCTTTGATTCCTCCGGGATGACCTGTGTGCCAGTAGAATTTATTATTTTCTAGCTTATTGCCAGTTATCACGATTTTATCAGCGTTGATAACAACGACAAAGTCGCCACAGTTGATGTTTGGAGTAAAATGGGGTTTATGTTTGCCACGAAGAACTTTTGCAACGCGAGAAGCTAGTCTACCCAAAGTGCAGCCTTGAGCATCGACTAATAGCCATTTTCTCTTTGCTACCGAGGGGGTAGCTGTAAAACTTTTGCCAGTATAAGACATTAATAAATGGAGTTTTTATTTATTTAATAATATAACAGGGGGTTAGTCTAATAAAACTATTATGCAATGTCAACATTCTTGTGTAAAATTTATATTTCAATCAAACCACTGAAGGTGTATACATTACAGCAGTAGTATCTTTTTGCATATTTGCATATAAATAGTAGCTGTGATTTATTAGTATAAGTCTACAAGTTATTAATAGTTTTGCGCTACCAACTTAAAACTAATTTAAAATTAAAAATATGATTCTGAATAATTCAATAAATGATAGTCCTAAATTGCTCCAAATCATCGTAAAATCGGTTATAGCTTTAGTTATGGTTTTATTAGCGATTGCTCTTGGTTTGGCTTTATTTAGCTACAGTGTGGAAGATCCTTGGTTTTTACATGCTTCAGGGTCCAATAATATCCATAATTTTTTAGGTATATATGGAGCTTATATTGCGGCGCCAATAATGCAAATACTAGGTCGTGGGGGCTATTTGTTGGTGGTTTTTATTGCGCTTTTTAATTGGCATATTATTAATAAAAATAAAGTAAGCAGTCTATTGAGAATATCGGCTTTTTTTATCACCTTACCTTTATTTTCTATTTTCTTAGCTAGTCTTTCACCGATTAGCATAGACGATAATAATATATATATATATCGCAGTGGTGGAGCTTTGGGTTATTATATTATCACAGAGCTACAAGTTAGCGATCTGCCGTTCGTTTTTTTGCAAAGCGACATTGCATTATATTCAGGATTGGTCTTTGTTCCGCTGATAATATTTGCTTTTCGTTTTCCGATTTATACTATTGGGTGCTGGATAGCTGTGGTATTCTTGACAACTTATAGTCGTTATCGTCATAGACGTAATGAAATTAAAGAAAATAAGCGGCAGATAATGGAGCAAGAAATTATGACAAAGGATAAAATAACAAATCAACATAATTTTGATAATTTTGAGAACGAAACTATTAGCGAAATAATGGATTTAGATAATTTTGGGATTGGGAATAGCATTGATAAAAATAATATTATTCTCAAAAATAATAAAGATGGCGCTAAAACATTAAACATTTCTAAATATAGTAGACAAACTAATGCTAAACATATCCTCCCAGGTTTTAATTTACTTAACGTTGTTGAAAATAAAAAATCATATTTTATAGCTGAGGAAATTGAAGCAAAATCAGTAGATCTAAAACAAACATTAAACGATTTTGGCGTTCGAGGAGAGATCGTGGCGATTCACCCAGGTCCAGTTGTTACTTTATATGAACTAGAACCGGCAGCAGGAACAAAATCTTCGCGAGTTGTCGGCCTTGCTGACGATATCGCTAGATCGATGATGACCGTTGCGACACGGATTGCAGTTATACCTGGAAAAAATGCAATAGGTATTGAATTGCCAAATAAGGTAAGGCAGATAGTTTCGATGCGTGAACTGGTCGAATCCAGCACTTACCATGACGAAAATATAATGCTGCCGTTAATTTTGGGCAAAGATATCGGTGGTAAGGCAGTGATTGCTGATTTGGCAAAAATGCCCCATTTGCTGATTGCTGGAACGACGGGTTCGGGCAAATCTGTTGCGATTAATACGATGATCCTGTCGCTCCTATATCGGTATACCCCAGAAGAGTGTCGTCTCGTTATGATCGACCCAAAGATGTTGGAGCTTTCGGTTTACGACGGAATTCCCCATCTTTTGACACCAGTTGTTACTGATTCAAAAAAAGCAATCAATGTTCTAAAATGGGTTATCCGCGAAATGGAAGCTAGATACCGGGCGATGGCGATGCTTGGGGTTAGAAATATTCTCGGATATAATAAAATCATTTCTGACGCAAAACAAAGTGGTCATTCTGTCACTAAAACAGTGCAAACAGGTTTTGATCATAGCGGAGAACCATTATTCGAAACAATTAAAATCAAAGAAGAAAAGCTGCCCTATATTGTGGTGGTGGTTGATGAAATGGCTGATTTAATGCTGGTTGCTGGTAAAGACATTGAGGCTTATATTCAGCGCCTAGCACAAATGGCTCGAGCTGCTGGAATTCACTTGATTATGGCGACCCAGAGGCCGTCAGTTGATGTTATAACTGGTGTAATTAAAGCAAATTTTCCTACCCGAATTAGTTTTCAGGTTACGTCAAAAATTGATAGTAGAACTATCATAGGCGAAATGGGGGCTGAACAGCTTTTGGGTATGGGTGATATGCTATATATGATGCCTGGCGGGAGAATCGATCGGGTTCATGGGCCATATGTTAGTGATTCGGAAGTTGAAAAAATTGTTTCGTTCTTAAAATCCCAAGGGGCTCCGCAGTATGTGGAAAATATTGATGAGGTTATTGATGAAGATGGGTATGGCGATGATCGCGGAAGTTATAGTGGTGATAAAAATGGAGGTGAAGATGATTTATATAGTGAGGCACTTGAAATTGTTTTAAGGGAAAAAAGGGCAAGTACTAGCTATATCCAAAGATGTTTGAAGATTGGATATAACAGGGCTGCTTCTTTGATTGAAAGAATGGAAAAAAATGGGGTTGTCAGTGGAGCGAGCCATACTGGAAAGCGAGAGGTTTTAAAATAAATGGCTGGTATATTATTTAGATATTTATAGATATTAATGGGTAAATTAGGATATGTCATCGTTCAGTTGTTATATGCACCATGCTGTAGAGATTGCAAAAAAAGGTGCTCTTAGCGGCGAGGTGCCAGTTGGTGCTGTGGTGGTTTATTATGGGGACGCTAAGCCAGAAATAATAGCATCAGCTCATAATATGGTGTTGCGCAATAACGACATAACCGCTCACGCAGAAATCGTTGCGATTAGAGCTGCTGCTGCCAAAATGGCAAAAATTTATTCTAAAGCTAGTATTAGCTTGAAAAAAAAATCTAGCTTATCATTAGAAAAAGTTTTTGACCTAAATATAGCAGAAAACCCTACAAAAACCCATTATATCAAAAATGATGCTATAAAACCTGAATTAAATAGCGAAAAACAGCTCGAAAAATTAAATAACGTTACATTCAGCCCAAATCTTTTATTACAAAATTGTGATATATACGTCACTCTAGAGCCTTGCCCAATGTGTGCCCATGCTATTGCGCTATCACGTATTAGACGATTATACTATGGTGCGTCTAACACCGAATGTAATTTTAAATTATATGATTTGGGCGGCGGATATTCCAAATTTAACTACATACCAGAAGTTTATCCAGGAATTCTTGAAGGAGAATGTGGACAAATTATCCAGGAATTTTTTGCAAATTTAAGAAATTAAAACTCAAAATTAATGAAAATTCTAGTTTTTAATCAAATTTATTTGTTAAGTTGAGTTATAGCTTCAATACCTACCAATACTTTAGTACAAAGCCAATCAAGGAAGGCGCCTCCCGCAGTTGAGCAATAGGTTGCTGCATGAACAATATCATCATTCGCATGGTCATAACGTAATGCTGCGATAGTATCACCTCCACCAGCCACGCTTATCAAATGGCGATTATGCTGTTCATCTGATGCTGTAAAATCATTGTTTTCTAATATAGAGATGCTGCTTATATATTTTGCTATTTCGGTTGTGCCTTTGCGAAAATTATCGTTTTCATATATGCCTAACGGCCCGCACCAGATTAAAACATCGCTTTTTCGCAAGATTTCTTTAATATTTTCAATAGTTTTTGGACCTAAATCACCTATTTGCTGATTACCATTGACTATTTCTACAGTTTTATAGGTACTCTTAGGGGTAATTTGATTTTTTTTGTTAAAATCTTTTATAATTGACTGACTATTGTTGCTATAAATGCTCATTTCTCCTGTTAGAGGTATTTTAACTTCGGCCTTTTGACTTTCTAAAACAACAAAATCAGCTGGAAGAGTTATCATTGCTCTAGTTGATGTTTGTTGTAGCTTAATCACTTCTGGGATCATATTTTCCTCATAATATGAATTACCAATCTCGACTCCATTAGCTCGAAGAAATGTGTTTGCAATTGCTCCCCCAAGAATTAAATGGTCAACTTTTTTAGCTAAAGTTTCTAGAATTGGTAATTTTGTTGAAACTTTTTTCCCTGCTACAATAGCTGTAATTATAGGAGGTTCTAGCCGATTTTGGTTGACAAACCGACCGACATATCGCTCCAGATTAGCTAGTTCTGACAGAAGTCCTAGGCCAGCAAATCTCTTATTTGGTGGCATTTTATTTGGTATGCCGCAGACACTGGCATGGAGCCTATGGCTTGCAGAAAAAGCATCATTAACATAAATATAGGCAAGATTTGCAAAAAGCTCGGCGAATTCGCTATTATTTTGCATTTCTTCTTGATAAAATCTGATATTTTCCAGCAAAAATACCTGGGCATCAGGATTCTGCTTGATTGTATTTTCTATTTTTGTTTTTAACCCAGAATAATTTTGGTAATCATCTGGCTCTATCATTACAATTTTAGTATCAAATGTATATTCTATATCTCTAATGATTTTATTAAACGAATATTCCTTACGCAAATCTGGATCATTCACAACTTCTTTGTTTGGTTGGCCAAAATGACTCAAAAGCAAGATTTTTGCACCACAAGCAATAAGATACTTAATAGTTGGAACGTTAGAGATCGCTCTACTTATATCAGTAACAATCGTGCCACAAGCTGACATTGGTAGATTGAAATCTACTCTCATTATTACTAACTTGTCTTTTAATTCATGGTCCGGTCGATCAGGTGATACTGATGATTTAGATGTTCCTAAGGACAATATGGATTTGATACCATAGTCGGCACATACTATATTGATATCTATTCTGCTAGAATTTTTCATATAATAAACTGATTGTATACTTAATGGCTTATGTACTATGTTGACAAGTGCGGCATTTATACACGTAGAAGTTGTATTTTGTGCTAATACCGCAGTTACTTATCTAATATCATATGTATTGTTGCAATGCAAATATCAATCTAGTTATAAACTCAATATATTTATTATGTAGAGATGTAACGAGATACGTTTTGCAAATAAAAATGCAAAACGTAAAATTAATTATCCAATGCCTACTTGCAAAAATTATAGTATATCTGTATATATTGATAATGTGATTAAAAATTAAAAATAAAAGGTATAGCAATGAAACCAGGTTTTGGAGGGAATATCCAGGGAATGATGAAGCAGGTTCAGGAAGTGCAAAAAAAAATGACTGAAATGCAACAAAGTTTTAATACCAAAACTACTGAAGGTACTTCTGGTGGTGGTTTGGTCAAGGTTGTGATTACCCTTAGTGGTAATTTGAAAAATGTTAATATAGATCCTAGCATTATGGTTGCAGAAGAAAAAGAAACACTCGAAGATCTTGTTGTGGCGGCATTCAATAATGCTAAAAATAATGCAACACAACAAATGCAACAAGAGATGGATGGGCTTGGTATTCCGCCAGAGATGTTAAAAATGATGGGGGGATGTTAGTTTAACTGAAATATAAACAAGACAATTTAATCAGAAGTCGAAATTCTTTCGGGGTTATTGATTAAAAATTATACTATCAATCCTCCAACAAATACTTTAGATATTTGGGTTTGATATAATTAGCCTATAATGATATATGGAAATAAATTTCTGATGTCTTCCAAAAAATCAACATTTCTTAAATCTATAAAAAAATATCTCCTCAGAGTATTTATTGGTCCTTTATTTATTAGGTTGCTCAAGATATATCTCAGGTTTGTATTTTGGTCATCTGAGGTAAAAATAGAAAATATAGAAGGGTTTAGAGACTGTGTTATGCGCGCCTCTGTTGTGTTATTATGGCATCATAATATTATTCTAGCTCCGCATGTAATAAAAAATTGCTATAAAGGATCAAGGTTTGTGGCTCTAAGTTCGCAACACCAGGACGGCAAGCTACTCAAGGACTTTATTCGGCTTTATGGATATGACACTATTTCTGGTTCGGCAAGAAACGGTGGAATTAACGCTGCAAGGGAAATGATTGCTGCATTAAAAGGAAAAAAACAAACAGATAATCATCAAAATAATAATAAAGAACAAAGTCAAGTTTACTAACAGGAAAATAAGAATTCCATAAGTGGGGCTGAGTTGAGGGATGTTTAAATGACTACATAATGTATCTTCTTAATTAACAGTTAAGTGCTTTTATTTAAGCTACATTTAATCTTTATAATTTTCAATCCAAGGCACCATTATGTCATTCCAGAAATACCCCCGCAATAAGAATCAACAAGATTACTATTAGGATCATAATACTCTTAAGGTCTACATAGATTTGAAGCGAATAGGCTAGGGGAAAAAACAGAGCGAGTTCGATATCAAATACAACAAATAGAGATC
>CALKVD010000117.1 GCA_937996615.1 uncultured Rickettsiales bacterium
CTTCCGATCTAACTAATATAATAGCGTAATCATATATTATTATGTTTGCCGCAAAAATACATAGTATTTTTATACTATCCTTGAACACCGATCTATTATAAAGATACTATGATATCTTAGAAAGATAATTTTAAATAAATAAGTGAATCAAGATTACTATATATCTCCCCCCCCATAACATATTAAATTCTAATCAAAACCGAAGTCAGTAGAAATAAATTTAACATAAACAAGAATAAAACTTAAAAATCTTAGTATTAAATCTAAAAAGCTCATCATATTTAATTTTTTACTAGTCTCTACTATGCTAGTCTCTACCAATTTACCAATATACAATCGACACTACTGTAGCTAACCATCCAACCGGTAAACGATATTTGTATATAGTAAATTAAGTTGGAGTTTGCTTATATACCTGAATCGGTATAAAATTGGTATGTTGTTTCGCGTATTTGGTTAGGATTTACAAGCATATAACATTTTTTACCATATCTTTTTATACGGACTTTGCTATATATTAAATTAATTTGTGGTTTGCCTATAGAATTAATAATCTCTAAAATCTTTAGCTTTAGGCTGTTGCGAGAGACCTAAAAGTTAGTAGAGGTTCTGATGATGCTCGCCCGCCCCAAAGTGGATAGTATACTCTGAGATACATGAGGATTTGAGGAAAGACACGATACAGCAATTATATCTAAAATTTTCGTTTCGCAACAGCCCAAAACTGTGTAATTATTACCATTTCTGAAAATATTAATATAGCAACCCCTAGATTTTGATAGGATATTTGATATCTAGACTTCAGCTTAATTTACTGTAATTATCCGCTATCTAAATCCAAAAAATTTTCAAACAATTTTGCAATATAGTAGCATAATAGCTAGAATCAACCTCTCCACCCATCATAATACCATAGCACTATCATAGCATAATTATTTTTCTACGATTCGCCTTCTATTTTTATAATAGATCAACATAAAGATCTATTCAATCACATCCAACAGTGGCAAGCCCAATTGTTTCTTTGCTGCAACCAATGTATTACCAAGCAAACAAGCAAGAGTCATTGGCCCTACTCCACCAGGAACAGGCGTAACATACCCAGCAATTCCTTGAACATCTTCAAAATCAACATCTCCAACTAAATTCTCTCCATTTAACCTAGTGATCCCAACGTCAATCAGACAACAACCAGGCTTAAGCCAAGAACCCTTGACCATTTTCGGCTGACCAGCAGCAGCCACTATAATATCAGCAGTTCTACATTCTGCTGCGACATTATTGCTTTGAGAATGCATAATCGTTACAGTACAATTTTCTCGCAAAAGCAAGGTAGCAGTCGGCCGCCCAACAATCAACGAACGGCCAATAACAACAGCTTTAGCTCCGCCTATATTACCGAGAGTTTTTTTCAATAAAATCATAATACCTTGGGGAGTACAAGGAACAAGATCACAATGCCAATATTGTAATAATCCTACATTATGGGCTGTAAATCCATCGACATCCTTAGCTGGGTCAACAGCATTTAGTATTGTATATTGATCGAGATGCTTGGGCAGCGGCATCTGCACCAGAATTCCATGTACTGCCGAATTATTATTCAATCCGCTAATCAATTCTAAGATTTCAATTTCTGTTGCCGAATCTTGGAGATGAAAAACCATAGATTTAATTCCTATAGCTTCAGCTTTTTTTACTTTGAGATTAACGTAGATTTGACTAGAAGGATTATCACCCACCATCACAACAGCAAGACCAGGGACAAGGCCATCGATTTCTTTAAGACGTTTTAATCTTTCACCTGCAATATACATAAGCTCGTTTGCATATAACCTACCATCTATTATCTTAGTTTCAATATCAGACATGTCCTTTTATACCTTTAGTTGTAGAATATTCAAAATGCAACGCGCTATCAGGGTTGATTATCGTATAAGCTTCATGGCAAGCAATTGCACCTTCAGCAAAGCTTGTCAGGATTAGTTTAAGCTTTCCTGGATATTTACATATATCACCAATAGCAAAAACACCAGGAAGGTTTGTCGCCATCGTTGCGGGATTGACGTGTAGATGCTTGTTATCTTCTGACCATTCTAATCCCCAATCATGTAAAGCGTGATTGTCCATTGCCAAACCAAAAAACGGCAATAATATATCAGCTTCTAGAATTTTTTCTTGATTATTCAAATCACGCAACAAGATTTGCTCCAACTTACCAGTTTCCTGATCTCCTATTACGCTATCCAATTGATACGGTATCACCATCTCGATCTTTCCTTTTTCTGCTAATTGATGCAATTTTGCAACAGAATTAGGCATGGCTCTAAACTTATCTCGACGATGAACCACATAAACTTTTCTTGCAATATCAGCCAGATTAATTGCCCAATCAACAGCAGAATCACCACCTCCAGCAATCACAACAGTTTTATTGGCAAATTTTTGAGCAGAACTTACAAAATAGAAAATGCTTTTATTTTCAAATGCTTCAATACCCACCATTGGTGGCTTGTTTGGCCCAAAAGCACCACCCCCAACTGCGATCACAATAACTGCTGTTTTGATTTCCGATCCATTTTCCATTATTATTTTCCATCCCCCCCCTTCCCCAATTAGTTTTGTTACTCTATGGTTGAGAACGATTTGTGGTTTAAATGGCGCAATTTGCTCAATCAATTTTGCAACAAGGTCACCGGCAGCTATTTGTGGGTGAGCTGGGATATCATAAATTGGTTTTTCTGCATATAGCGCTGCGCATTGCCCACCTAGTTCTGGTAAACAATCTATGATTGTGCTACTAAGACCCAGCATACCAGCTTCAAACGCAGCAAATAGACCACTTGGGCCTCCGCCAATAATAACAACATCAGTGCTTTGCATATAAGTTTATAATCAGGTTATTTTTATAAAAAGATAATTTAGCAGAATGATAACATAATTTAAATAATATGACAAAATTTCATTTACTTTTAATTATTAACGGAATACCATACACCATTATAGAAGTTAGTGCCAGTACCTAACCAAAAATAAATTTAATTGATTTATATATTCCTATGACTAAATATAATACAATATCTAACACTTTGATGCTAAGTAGCATCCCAGAAACAAAATCCAAGCTTGGATCATTACACAAATTTTTAACTGTTTTGATGATGATGTTTTGTGTAATCTCTTTCACCGGCTGCTCTGATGATAGCAAAAAAGAAGAGCCACAGCAAACCCAAGAAACTACAACTTCAATTGAAACTCAGCAATCAGAAGAAACTGTAAACAATAGTTTAGAAACTAAAACAGAGCAAGAGCCAAGTACTTCAGCTAAATCTGGCAACGATTCTAATACTGCCAGTAATTCAGGAGTAAGCTCCCCCTTAGGATCTGATTCCACAAATAGCAATCCTGATAGCACAAATTCTAATAATCAAACCGATTCAACTACTGATAGCAATACAACAGTTCAGTCAATTAAGCAGCAAAATGATGCTACTTCTTCTGTTCAGGACCCAGAAATAAAAACGGTAAGAATTGGTACTTCTCCTGATTATAAACCATTAGAATTCATCCAAGAAGGTCAGCTAGTAGGTTTTGAGATCGATGTTGCCAATCAGGTATTCAAAAAAATGAATTATAAAATAGAGTTTGTACAAATGCCATTCTATAGCTTAATTGCGGCATTACAGTCAAATAAAATAGATCTTGTTGTTTCTGGCATGAGCATCACCGAAGAACGCAAACAATATGTAGATTTTTCTTCACCATACTATAGCGAATCAAATGTAGTTATATCTAAAAAATCGGCAACTCCAGACAAAAGTGGACTATTCTCCGGAGCTAGAGTCGGGGTTCAAAGTGGTAGCAGCCAAGAAAGCTTGCTCAAGCTTATGTTACCAAAATATCCAAATATCACAGTAGAAGGAAGAGACAACAATGCTCAAATTATCCAAGATCTGCGCATGGATAAAATTGATTCAGCAATAGTCCTATCTAGCATAGCTCAAGAATTAATTAAAACCGAAGACCAGTTTGTTATGGAGAGTATAGCTCCTGATGCAACAACTCAAAAAGATTTTGGCACCGCTTTTGCCCTACCAAAAGGCTCACCTCTAACTGATCAAATAAACGGCGCAATCCAGGATTTGATTAAAGATGGAGAAATTGACAAGCTAGCAACTAAATGGAATATGTAACAAAAAAAACGAGTAGCTGTTTATAATAGAACAATTATATTATATTTTTTGACTATATAGCAAAAATATTTAGAAAAAATGGATAAGCCAAGTGAAATATTGAAATACCTGCATACCTCGACGTTTGCCGAATTTGAACTCGATATCCTCACTTGGCAAGACGAAATCACAGTGATACTCAAAAACCCAAACCAAATTGCAAAATTTTTACAACAACTCCGCGATAACAAAAAATCCCAATTCCAGGTCCTAGTTGATTTATGCGGAGTTGACTATTCAGCATACAAAACAGCAGTTGATTCAATAACGGAAAAAAAATCGCGCCACAGTAACTCAAAAAACCACCGAAACCCAGAGCAGCAAAATCAAATCAACACAAAAAATAATTCAGCAAGCAAGGATAATAACGAACCAATATCTAACCACGAATTAAGCAAAAAACTCGCGGTAGTTTATCATCTTCTAAGCGTTACACTCAACCAAAGGTTGTGCGTTAAATGCTTTTTAAATAATCAGGAGGCAATTCCGAGCGTTTATTCTATCTATCCTTCTGCCGTTTGGTACGAAAGAGAAACTTGGGATATGTATGGCATAAAGTTTATCAACAACCCAGATCACCGCCGTATCCTCACTGAATATGGCTTCGAAGGTCACCCAATGCTCAAGGATTTTCCTGTCTTTGGCAAAGTCGAGTTACGCTATGATAATACACTAAATAAAATAATACACCAAGCAGTGTCAATTGAAGAAACATATCGGGAATATGATTTTATGAACGAATGGACCGGAACAACCTATACCTTACCTGGAGATGAAAAAGCTTGAGGAAAATAGCTACCCCTACCCAAATTCATTATCCAAAAACATCCATTATTCAAAGATCAAAATATTAAATATAACCTATGAATAAATTCAAAACAAAAATAACCAAAACAATCACTAGGGTAACCGAAACTATTAACCTAATCTTCAAAACAAAACTAAATGAATCTATTTTTAGATTCATCAAAATAATTGCCCAACTACAGATTAATTCTCTCTATCTACGCCTAATGCGCATCGACAAACCAATTCCTTGTCTTCTGCTAATGATGCCAATTTGGTGGCTATTAATTCTTGAATATAACGGCCAATTTCTCAAAAGCCTCACCTATTTCATGATCCTAACTCTAGGTGGCGTCGTTATGCGTAGTGCTGGTTGTATTATCAACGACATCTTAGATCGAAAATTTGACGCTAAAATTGAACGAACAAAAAAACGTATCTTAGCTAATAATGATTTAACTTTGCAGCAATCAATAATCGCACTTGGCATCTTGCTTTGTGTTGCATTTGGTTTAATGCTAACCCTTCCTACTGCCGCAATCAAATTCTGCTTCTTCATTCCAGTAATGGTACTAATCTATCCGCTCAGCAAGCGTTTTATTGTAGTACCACAATTTGTCCTTGGTCTCACATATAATCTCGGCATCTGGGTTGCTTATTTAACGATCCAGTCCACTAACGATTTTTATACCCCCGGTTTAATATATATAGCGGCTGTTTTTTGGACTTTCGGCTACGACACTATGTATGCCTATCAAGACATAGAAGACGACAAAAAACTAGGTTTATATTCATCAGCAATATACTTTGGTGATAAGTTACCAGAATCAGTTTGGAATTTATATAAAGCAAGCTGTATTTGCATCGGTTTAATTGGTCTGATGCACCAACTATCCTTATTGTTTTTTGGATTTTTAGCTATAGCTGCCTACAGTCTCTATATACAAACAGAAAGGTTTAACAAAGCAAAACCAGAGATTGCAGCTGAAAATTTTAATTATAATATTATTTTTGGTTTATTAATTACCGTTGGATTTTTAATTGGATGAAGCAATTATATTAAGTTTTAATAGTGAGGGGAAGTACCTCATTAAAAAATATATTAAAAATTAATCACCCTTTAATTAAAAATTAATTATAAACAATTAGAGCAACTGAAATATCCAGATCAAAATCTTGTCAACAAACTCAGAATCCTAAAACCATTTTAACTCATAATTTAAAAATCAAAAAATAAATAAAAAATTTTTTTATAAAGTACTTCCAGCTTTGCTTAATCTATGCGAGAGTACCAAAATATAATCTTTTATATGAGATTGTATTAGCTTTAAGCAATCTATTCTTAAATTAGCCAAGCAAAAAGAAATAGATTATATTTAGCTAGTAACTCAAATAGTTTTTTGCTAAGAAAATTTTGTTGATTTAGTTTATGCAACCCCAAAAACAAATTTATGATTTTTATAATGATATCAGCCTAGATGATTCAAAAATAAAGGATATTCTAGGTGGCAAAGGAGCAGCTTTGGCTGAGATGAGTCGCTTAGGGATTTCAGTCCCTCCCGGCTTTACAATTTCAACTGAGGTCTGTCTAGCCTATCATAGGTTCAAAAAAAATAACTCTAGAATTAATTCTAATTTGACTACCGCTTCTAGCCTTGAGGCCAATACAATAGCGAAAAACATGCTTGAAGCACAACTGCCAGAAGCGATGATGCGCCTTGAAAAACAAATGCACAAACAATTTGGCGGCAATCAAAAACCTCTTTTGGTTTCAGTCAGGTCTGGTGCTAAAGTTTCAATGCCAGGGATGATGGATACAATTCTCAACCTTGGATTAAACGATATTACAGTTGAAGCATTAGCACAAGAAACCCAAAACCCAAGGTTTGCTTATGATTGCTACCGTAGGTTGATCCAGATGTATGGCTCAATAGTTTTGGATATTGAACACTACGAATTTGACGAACTTTTAACTAAGGTCAAAAATCAGAATAATATCCATAGTGATGGTGATTTGTCAGTTGAATCTCTCAAACTCCTAGTCAATCAGTATAAAGACTTGTTTATATCCCATCGTTGCACCTTTCCTCAAAATGTTTATGAACAGCTTTGGGGTGCGATTTATGCAGTGCTCGCTTCTTGGGAAAGCCAACGCGCTAATAAATATCGCGAAGTTAACAATATCTCAGCAACAATAGGTACCGCAGTTAACATTCAAGCGATGGTTTTTGGCAATATTGGCGAAAAAAGCGGAACTGGAGTGATGTTTACTCGCAATCCATCAACTGGGGTGAACCACCCTTTTGGCGAATTTATGATCAACGCACAAGGCGAAGATGTCGTCGCGGGAATAAGGAATACTCTGCCAATCAGCAACCAAATGTTACTCAATAGCTACGCCCAAACCACTCCTGAAACTACTATGGAAAAATTGTGGCCTGAAATATTCCAAGAACTAGTTGACGTCGGTCTAGCTCTCGAATTACACTATAAAGATATGCAGGATATTGAATTCACAATAGAACAAGGAAAACTCTGGATCCTCCAAACTCGTAGCGGCAAAAGAAGTGGCAAAGCAACAATAAAAATTGCTGTTGATATGGTAAAATCTGGGATTATCTCTATTTCTCAGTCTCTAGCTCAAATCAACCCAGATCGCTTAAACTCTTTGCTCCACCCAACAATAGATTCCTCATCTAAAACAGAAATAATTGCCAAAGGTCTTCCCGCTTCTCCAGGAGCTGTTTTTGGCGTTGTTGCTTTTTCTTCTTCTGCTGTTGAACGTTTAGCTATAAACCAGCCAGTAATCATGGTCAGAAATGAAACTAGCCCAGACGACATAAACGGAATGGTTGCTGCAGCTGGAATCTTGACTGCACGCGGCGGGATGACCTCCCACGCCGCAGTTGTAGCTCGCGGAATGGGCAAGGTATGTGTTTGCGGAGTTAATACCTTAGCAGTTGACTATAAAAACAATATTGCCAAAATTGGCAACTATACAATCAAAGAAGGAGATTTAATCACAATTGATGGTACGGCAGGGCAAGTTTTTCTTGGCCAAATCAAAACATCACAAGCAGGATTAGATCAAGATTTTCAACAGATTATGCAATGGAGTGATCAGCAAAAAAAACTTGGAGTTAGGGCCAACGCTGAAACAGAGCAAGATCTCAAAACAGCTTTTGATTTTGGGGCTGAAGGAGTAGGGTTATGTCGAACTGAGCATATGTTTTTTTCATCCTCTAGAATTTTTGATATGAGACGTATGATCATGGCAGAAACCAAAGAAGCTAGAAACAAAACACTAAATAAGTTATTTGAATATCAGCAAAATGATTTTTATCATCTTTTCAAAATTGCTAAAGATCGACCGTTTACAATCAGATTGCTCGATCCTCCTCTTCATGAATTTTTACCTCAAACTGAAGAAGAACTTACTGAATTTGCAACATCTGCAGGATTAGAGTTGCAGGACGTTCATCAAAGAGTAGAAAAACTTAAAGAGGTCAACCCAATGCTTGGCCATCGTGGTTGTAGACTCGCACTAACCTATCCCGAAATATACGAAATGCAGATCGAAGCAATTTTTACTGCAATAGACAAGTTGCTAAGCGAAAACGAAGAATCATCATTATATCATAGTACTACTCTAGCTCAACAACAAGCTACTAAATTTAACCCAGAAATAATGATCCCCCTTGCATTTAGCGCCAAAGAAATTACATATTGTAAAGAACTATGTGAGAAAAAAATCAAGTCACTAAACTTAAAACATACGATCCCCTATAAATTTGGTGCGATGATCGAACTTCCAAGAGCAGCTCTGGAAGCTGATGAAATAGCAAAAATTGTTGACTTTTGTAGCTTTGGCACAAACGACCTAACCCAAACTACATTAGGAATTTCACGCGATGACAGTGGAATGTTTCTAGGCCAATATATTGAACATCAAATGATCCAACATGATCCTTTTATGACGATAGACGATGGTGTCGGCCAATTGGTCAAAATCGCAGCTGAAAAAGCTCGCAAAGCAAATCCGAAAATCAAGCTCGGAATCTGTGGAGAACATGGCGGAGACCAAACTTCAATCAATTTTTTCCACCATATCGGACTTGATTATGTTTCTTGCTCCCCCTATCGAGTGCCAGTTGCTCGTTTATCAGCAGCACAAGCAACAATTATGGAGAAACAAAATTAAAAAAATGTATATCTAAATATAAATTCAGTTGGATTTCTAACGAATTTATGTATATTTAGTTAAGTTTAAAACTTTTTAGTATTTATTATATTATGTCTTACAAATTAACAAACGAGTTATCCTATAAAACCCTTAGCATACTTGCTAAACCTATGGTTGTATTTTTAGTTCCGCTCATGATAAGCGGCTGCTCAGGATCTAATAATGAAATAAAATATTCATATCCCGTTGCAGCTGAAATCAAAAGAGATCAAAACTTTGATAAACTATTCGGTAACGATAAATTAGTACTCAAGCTAAACCGCAACTCTAATCAAGAACAATCAGAGGTTGAATCACAGAATAACAAACATCAGCAAAAAATCCAAACAGATAATTCTGTCTGGAAAGCGGCAATTGCAAGTGTAGCCCATATGCCGATCATAATTGCCGACAGCAACTCAGGGTTGATTGTGACTGATTGGCATCGAATCCCAGAACTTGATAACAGTCAACGCCAATATAAAGTCAGTATTACTATTGATAACGATAGCAGTGGAAATAAAATTGCTAAAGTCAAAATTTTTGCTGACGGTAATTCCAATATTCCAGATACAAAACTTACACAAATGGCACAAAAGATTGAATCAAAGATTAAGCAACAAGCTCGTAATATGGTTAAATAATTTTAAGTCCGCTTTGTGATTTAATCTTGATTATTTACAATTTCTTGAATTTTTTTGTTCGCTAGTGGATGATTTTCCTCTAGAGCGGTTACCAAAGAATGGTCGTTAACTTTGGTATATATTTGGGTTGAATTGATACTTATATGGCCTAGAAGTTCTTGAATTACTCTTAGGTCTGCACCGTTTTGTAGCATATGGGTGGCAAAAGAGTGTCTAATTTTATGGGGAGAGATTATACTCGGGTTGAGACCAACAAACAGGGCGATATCTTTCAGAATTTGAAAACATCTTTGCCTGGTAAGATGAGTGATGATTTTCGTTTTGGTGATTGAAGGAAAAACCCAATCACATTTTATAGCTTTAGGCTTACTCTCTTGTGCATTCGTTTGGAGTTGGCGATTTAAGTGGGGCAGGATAAATTTTTCTCTAAACTCGAGATATGCAACCAGAAGTAGTGCCGCTCTTGTATGTAATAGAACCGTACGTTCTTTATTACCCTTACCGCTAACTATTATTGGTATAATATCGCTAGTTTTAATTTCATTTAATGCATTACTGTTTTTAGTTAGTTTTAATTCGCTAATAATATCCACAAATGATGAAATTTTTAAAGTAATAAGTTCAGATATACGCATTCCAGTGGCATACAATAGTTCTATTATGAGCATATTCCGCAATTGATCCTTTCCATCTTGAAAAGTCTTGGCACCTTCCAACAATTTTTCAACTTGGTTGAGGAGAAGCGGTTTTGGCACACTATTTGGGATTTTTGGATGAATCAGATTTAAACTAGGATCATCGGTCCGAATTTCATCACGCAACAAAAAACCATAAAATTGTTTAATACTAGATATTTTTCTAGATAAAGTTGTTGCTTTGATCGCTCTTGCAGCAAGTTTAGCTGAATATTGTTCAATATGGGTGTTTGTCGCGTTTTGAAGCAAAATATCGCTAGAATGTAGGTATATTACCAGATCGGATAAATCTCTTAGATATGAAACTATTGTATTATTGCTCGACGAACGCTCAACGAGCAACATCTCAATAAATCCTTCGAACAGCGCGAATTCTGATTGCGATAGGTTTAGTCGCTGGTTTAGTATATTATGGTATTTTTGTTTCATGTTAGAATCAATTTTGCTAATTTTTTGTCAACATAGCGATGATAGGCCTCAAGCCACTTTGCCTCTAAATCGGTAAATTCGTTATAATTAATTAAAGAATCATCAAATTTAGCAAGAGTTAATGGTTCAAAATATAAAAAATCGTTGAATTTATTGTTTATATCGCTATTTATCTTTTTAAATTCGGCAAAATAATTCAAAAAACTATCATCAATTTCA
>CALKVD010000118.1 GCA_937996615.1 uncultured Rickettsiales bacterium
GGCATTGGCATTGCAACCTCAACGGCACTGATGTCAGCAAGTTATATTTTATTAATTGCGTTAGTCTTAGTTAATACTAAAGCACGATCGTTGATTGTAGATTCGTTTAAGAATAAATTTGTTTTATGTGGGTTTATATTTTATTTAATTGTTTTATTGGGTATGTCGTGGAGTGATGCTGATTTTCACGACCGTAGCAAAATGGCACTGCGAGTGATTGGCTTTGGTTTTTTACCAATTTTTTTTGCTGGGTTGCGGATTAAAAATTCAGCCAAATTATTATTGCAAGCCTTTATCGCTGGAGAAATTCTCAGTGCAGTTATTTCAATTGGTGCTTGGGCATTTCATCACCCAGTTTTAATGGGGACAAAAGACACTATATTTTATTGGGCAGTATTTCGAGGTCATTTGTTGCATGTAGTATTTCTAGCTATTGCATCTAATTTTATTTTATGGCAAGTTTTTTCGAATGAAATTTCTAAAAAGCAGTGGGTAATCTATATTGTATTATACTTACTCTTGTTTTATGATGGTTTTTTTCTAGTTCAGGGCAGAACTGGTCAAGTAATGATGCTAGCAATGAACTTAATGATTGTAATACTAAGATTTCGGCTAAAAGGCATTATTATGGCAATTATTGCTGCTACTATAGTGGTTCCGTTGCTAATTAAGTTTTCTCCAGCTGTAAAAGATGGAGTTAGTTCGTATCAGCAAGACCAACAGTTATATAAGCAAGGTAATTCTGATACTAGCACTGGTCTACGTAAGCAATTTCACCACAATAGTATTATAATGTTTAAGCAGAGCCCCGTTTTTGGACATGGGACCGGTAGTTACCCATCTCATTATAAAGCTTTAATTTCTGGAACTAGTCAACCAATGAATATGCAACCACATGGTGATCTATATTTAATTGCAGTTGAGTTAGGTGCTTTTGGTTTGTGTATATTTGTTATTATGTTATTGGCGAATATTTTTGAGTTGTATCGTTTAAAGAATAGATATATGCAAGGGATGGGATTCTCATTACTATTGGGATATTTAATTGCATTAACCCAAAATTCATTTTTTACAGATAATGTAAGTGGCTTAGCTTTTATTTTTATTATGTTAGCAATTTTAGCGTGTAATAAAAAAAATGAAGTTATATAAGGTAATTAATCAAAGATATATTTTGTTGATTCAGTGAGTTAGGTGTCGTTTAATGAAAGGTCAGGATGCAAATGTTAAACAAACTTAGTTTAGTGATAATTAGCCAAAATGAAGAAGC
>CALKVD010000119.1 GCA_937996615.1 uncultured Rickettsiales bacterium
TGTGCTACTCATAGCAATTGGCGGGTTTATCGGCTCTTTAACGAAGCCAGAGATTAGTGCTTGGTATAGCACCTTAAATCGCTCAAACCTGACACCGCCAAATTATGTATTTCCTATTGCTTGGACTATTTTATACGGCATTATTGGCACTTGTGGCTGGCTCATTTGGCGTGAGCCTTCATTTCGCAAGCTCAGTGTTATCAAAACCTTATATTTGACTCAGCTCATATTAAACTGGAGCTGGACACCTCTATTTTTCCGCTTCTACTTAACTGGACTTTCCTTAGTGGTTCTGGGCACTATGGATATTCTGGTCTTTTTGCTCATTTGCCTAGCTTACCGAAAAATGAAAGCGGTTTCGCTGCTTATGATTCCTTATCTGTCATGGATTCTGTTCGCAAGCTACTTAAACTTTTACATATGGCGGTATAACTGAATGAAGATTAGCAATGCAGGTCAAGCACAAAAAATATGAACGTCGTATTTTTATCCATGTAGATGGTTACAAATGAAGCACGAGATATTATGAGTTACAAAGAACGAATCGATAGAGTGATTGATTTCATAGGCAAGCATCTTGATGAAGAGCTTGAATTGGATGAGCTTTGCCGTATCGCTTGTTTTTCAAAATATCATTTTCATCGGTTGTTTACGGCTTACACTGGACTACCTCTCATGGGCTATATCAAGTGGCTGCGTCTAAAAAAGGCTGCTCATCAACTGATTGTTCATAAAGAGGAAAAAATTATTAACATTGCATTGGATGCAGGTTTTGAATCTCATGAGTCATTTACGAGAGCCTTTAAACAAATCTCTGGAGAAAATCCCACTGATTTTAGGCTTAAATCAAGTTGGCATACATGGGAAGTTCCGCCTTATTCAGTGCCTAAAGGAGACACAAAAATGATAAACGTGAGCATTAAAGAATTACCTGCTAGACGGCTAGCGGTGATAGAACACTACGGAGATCCTAAAAAAGTAGGGGGGACTGCTTCTAAGTTAATAGCCTGGGCTAAAGCGCAGCCGGTAAATTTAAAGCCTAAACCAGGTGAAGCTTTTGGTTTTGGATACGGTGATCCAAAGGAAGTTCCAGCAGAAGAATTTCGCTTTGACCTTGCGATTACCGTTCCGCAAACATTAAAGCTTGATGGTGAAGTTATAGAAAAATATCTTCCTGCAGATAGGTATGCTGTTATTTCCCACAGAGGGTCGCGTGAAGCCATTAGCGAAAAAATTTACTGGCTCTATCGAGATTGGTTGCGTGAATCTAAAGAAGAACTTGGTGATTTACCTTGCATATTTTGTTACTACAATTTTGAGCATGAAGTGGCTGAAACAGAATTGATCACGGAAGTGTGGTTGCTTCTTAAATAGGGGCTATGATTTCAGATGGTGGTTGGTTGTGCTCTCCTGAGTTTTTAAGCAGATGACAAAGTATCATAGCTGTTCAAAATAGCTCGTGTCACAACCATCTTCTAACGCCCAAGCACATGCGTATTTAGAGAATCGCAAAATCACCCATTTTACCCCAAAATCTCAGTTTTTACCCTCTCCTTCTCCGATACATGCGAACACTCGAGGTGAAGGTACGCATGTCCGGGGACCCTCTATTTACCTGGGTTTTGGAGAATCAGCCTTTTTGCGCCCTTCACTTTTTAGAGAACAAAAACCGGAGTAGCAATCGGGATTCGAAATGGAGAAACCATTTGACTTCACGATAATAGCAGGATAATATAAGGATAAATAAGTTTATATATCCTAATTTTAGGATGTTATAGTTATATCTATCCTTTGGTGTTTCAATGATAATACTGATATGTAACAACAAATTCATGGTAAAGATATGACCAAAAAACTATACCTCCAAGATACATATCAGTTTGATTTTGAAAGCTTGATTCAAGAAGTAGGCAAAGATGAAAAAGGCATCTTTATTATCCTTGATCAAACCGCTTTTTATCCTCAGGGTGGTGGTCAACCTTCAGATCATGGGGTTGTCAGAAACGATCATTTTGAGGCTAATGTCATCCACGTTGCACAGTATGGAGACCAAATAAGACATTATATAGAGCCTATAGCAACTGAGCTACTAGCAGCACAAAAAGTGTATGGTGTTGTGGACCAAAAGAGAAGATTAACAAATGCTCGTTACCATACTGCAGGTCATTTGATCAGTAATATCGTAGAAATACTGAATCCAAAACTAAAAGCAATGAAAGGGCATTCCTTTCCTGGCGAAGCTTATGTTGAATTTCAAGGAGACGAAGCAATAGATGTTGAGACTCTACAGAATACGATAAATGAAGCAATCGCAAGAAATGATAAAACAACAATTTTCGAGATCGACCCATTAGGCTTTGAAAAGCAATTTTATAAGCTACCCTATAGTATCCCTGATAATAAGAATTTTCGTGTTATGCAAATAGGAGATATGCCACCAGTACCGTGTGGTGGTACGCATCTATCTTCTATAGGCGAGATAGGGCTTATGAGGATTAATAAGATCAAAAACAAAAACGGCATTTTGCGCATTTCTTATGAAGCTATGAATGGATAAACACATTAATAACAAAACTTTATGCATCTATCTTAATCAAATTTTAAGTATTAATTTTTAGCTTTACAAATTATACATTCTAGGTATTCTATTATTAGAATTTTTATTCACCAGGGGTGCTTTTAAAGCAAAATAAATTTGTTCTAAAGGCTGAGAAATACCCTTAAAACCTGCTCTGGTTAATACCTGCGGAGGGAGTGTGAAGCTGTTAAAGTCTTCTACAGGGATCTATTCATATACCAGGCTTCCGATGCAGCTTTATCTCTTTTTCTAATGTATTACAGACAACAATTCTAGGAAGGGATTTATGTTAAGATATGTTAAAGGCTTTTATTTGCCAGCAATGCTAGGGGCGAGTATTGAGTATTATGACATAGCGCTTTACGGCTATATGGCTCCTGTACTTGTTCAAGTATTTTTCCCCTACCTTGATAAAACTACGGCATACTTTCTTTATTTTCTCTTCGAATTCTTTGCAGCAATTTTTCAACTAGCCGGGGCTAATTTTTTTGGATTTATTGGCGATAAGCATGGTAGAAAACCTGCAATGTATAGCAGCATGCTTGGCATGTCATGCATAACATTTCTGATGTGTATGCTGCCTACATATGGTCAAATAGGCATTTCAGCTACCATATTATTTATGATAATGCGAGGTTTACAAAGTTTTTTCCTTGGCGGTGAGTATAATGGTGGCGCTATATACCTTATGGAACACGAAAACAACCATACAAAGCATGACCTAATTAGCGGTCTTTATTGTGCATTTACTGTAAGTGGCATCGTTGTTGCAAGCATTATAGCCTTCATATGTAACAAGATGGGATCTGAATATTTTCGCATTGCGTATGCTATAAGTTTTTTATTAGCTTTTGCTACCTATAAAATGAGACTATCTCTTAAGGAAACCCCTGCATATACAAAATATAGCAAGGATATTTCCAATACCAATACACCAAAAAAAATATTTATCCTAAAGATAGTAATAGCTTCATTGTTTTTTGGAGCTTTATACGGTCTTCCCACAAGAATTTTGAATGCATTGTTGCCGATCGCGATAGGGATTAATAGCGATCAGATTATGCTCTTAAATACTTCATGTCTCATCTTATACATGGGTTTGTTGATATTGGCAGGATTATCAGCAAATAAGTATGGCACAAAGAGGGTAATGAAATTAGCAGTTATTGCTGTATGTATTCTATCTTACCCTCTCATGATGTTAATACAGACCGGTTACTGGGTGCACATAATTTTAGCAAAAATTATTTTCACAATACTAACAGCGACCTTTATTGGACCATTTCATTCATGGGCGCAATCAATGTCTAACATTCATACAAGGTACAAAAGTATTTCCATTTCTTATGCAATAGGCAAATGCTTCTCAACCATTTTGCTCGCTTTCAGTTTTCTAATCTATGATCATTTTAAAAATATTACTGTATTGGGCATCATATTATCTTTTATTGCAATTGTTACCACGAGGATTTTTTATGAGACATCTACTCAAAAATAATTTAAGGCTTTGTTTCGTCACAAATATCAAAGATAGATCTATAGGCGAGTACCTTACACTTATCAAACAAGCGGTCAGGGGTGGAGTAACTATAGTTCAGTTAAGAGAATTTGACATAAACGGAAATTCGACATAAAGCTATAGGCATACCCTTAATTATCAATGACTTCATTGAGTTGGCTGCCGAGATAAATGCTGATGGCGTTCATATAGGACAGCAAGATATGTCTGCTGCTGAAGCGCGTGTGATATTAGGTCCTAATAAAATCATAGGGTTATCAATAGAATCAATGGATAGACTATATTGCGTAAATAATATTGATGGAATAAGTTATGTTACTACCAGCGCTGTTTTCCCAAGCAAAACAAATATGGGGCTTAAAAGGCTTAGAGGAAGTAACGAGACAGTCAAAGTATCCTGTTACTGCAATAGGCGGAATAACCATACACCCCGACACATATTATGGAGTGGAGTCAAATTTAGATAAAAGCTTGAAAAAGCAAAGAAGAAAGGGTATAAGGTGGTTTTGATGAAAAAGAACACCTTATGAAAAAAAGAATACAACAATATTTCGAAGTATCAACGGAAGAAACCGCGTTAGCGGTTGAATTAATAGCTGGCATATGTGCGAGTAGGCAAATCAGCGCTACAGCTCTATCAACCTATGTTTCAGGGGATATAAAAGAGGCGTCAAAGGCAAGGAAAGTTGAGAGATTTTATAGCAAAGATTACGTGGATAACTCGTGTTTTTTAGGGGCGATACGCAACATATTTGGTCAAGAAAAATTCGTGTTATCGCTAGACAGAACGAGCTGGAAATTTGGTAAAAATTACATAAATGCATTTGCGGGATTTGGTTCGAGAAAGGGGAGAAGCAGCCTGTTAGATTTGCAAATGCTGGACAACAAAGGGGGAAATAGCAACAACGAAGACCGCATAGAAATGGTGCTTGGTGACCGTGAATTTTTTAGTGTTAAATTTGCAAAATGGCTGAGTGAAAATGAGATCCCATACGCGATCAGGTTGCGAGAAAATTTAGAGTTTATCCAGCCATATTTGAAGATGGTAAGAAGTGGTAGTACTAGCTTTGGAAACATAGTGATTACCGGCGATACAGGCGAATAACTAAGGTGCGATTTAAGTATAAAAGTGCTTAAAAATGAGTACTTAATAGTGGCGTCGAAATGGGTGAAAAAGCCTCTGGAAAAGTATCGAAAAAGATGGGAAATCGAGAGGTTTTTTAAGATGCTAAAAACCGGCGGATTCAATTTAGAAAGCACAAAAATGACCCGTACCAAGAGGCTGAAAAAATTGATTTTAATGTGCTCAATTGCGTATTTGGTGTGTATGAAAATTGGGGCAATGCGCTGGAAAAAGGAGGATAAATGCTACGAATACTCCTATTTTAGATACGATTTGGACTGGCTGAAAACCCAGCTTTGGCACAAGATAACTGAGCTGATCGCCCTTCTGTCCCCTATATTCCCTGCCGCGCAGCCGTAGTGTCGGGTAGTGTGCGGAATAACAGAACATAACATTAAAGATATTGTAAAGATCCCAAATGTTTCTGGGGTAGCAGTAGTCGGTGCAATTGAAAGAGCTACTTGTCCATATAATGCTGCTAAAAACTTAGTGAAATCTTTTCAAAATCAAAGGCTATGTGATTAATCAAAATCTTTCCTTAACAAGAAAGAATTTAATAAAAATTATAAAGGAAGCAAATGATAATCGATAGGATAGCAAAAATGTTATAAAAAAGGTATGGTAAAAAGCTGTTATATGCAGATAAATTCTAGCACAAAATGGTAAATATCGTACTAATTTTATAACGCTTCAGCTATACTAGCAAAAACTTTAGCTGGATGCTTCGCGAAGCAGACAAATGAGCATAAATTATGGTCTTGTTTCTTTCTGATCCTACAAAACAAATACCTACAACTATGCTGAGATATGTGAAAAAATTTGTCTAGAGGACAAAAAATTTCTATCAACTCTTAACTAATATAAATTCTCTCTTAACAATATTGCAAAACATATCCGGATCAAATTACGCCATTGAATTTCATATATAGCTGAATTGCTATAAAAATAGTATGATATTTATCATGTTTCCCCAGAATTCATCTGCATATAACAGCTTTTTGCCATACCAATTTTATAACGCTTTCGCTATAATTCTAATAGATACTTTAATTACATAATTCCCAGTTTTTATGATGATATTTATATATAGTAGCGGGAATATTGTCGATAAGAAAATTTAGCAATTGTCAAAAATATAGCAACTAAAATAAGCGATATAGAGAATGTTACAACAAAATCCAAAATCCACAAACCACCACTGATTTTTTTAATGAAATCAATTTTTTCTCGCCATAATCCTTGGCTTATATTTTTATGGAAAAAAATTTTAGGCATACAAAGCAATTGATTAACTGTCCAATTCAACACATAAACACCTAACATATTATATGACACAAGCAACACTCGATAGTTAACAGATTTTTGATACTCAAGCACAACAATGGCTAAGAAAGAAATCGATAATATAAAGATATCATAAAATTTTGGCAGAATTGGTATAGAAAAAAGTTCAAATATTATTTTAATAATAAAATATACTAAAAAAGATAGCAAAGACGGCCAGATCACGCCTGGATTAAGCATATAAGCATTCATAATGCAAAAACACAGCACCAAAGAAAGCAGGATATGCTTTGCAAACATAGGAGAGTTTGATTCTCCTATTGAAACCGTAAAAAACATTTTATATACAATAAACATTGTAGTAAAAGCCACTATAAATCCTAAAATATACCTGGTATAAATTGCAGTGCGCGGATGATTTATAAAAACAACAGCCGAAATTATAAGAGACAATGCAATTATCGGGGGGTGATATCGATAAACCAAATCGAACAAATTAATTTCAACCTTTGATTGTGCCATAACAAACAACAAGCAAAGCAAAGTCCATATTGCAGTGATTACAAAAGCTTTCGACATTGTTTTAAAAAAAATCTGAGATAGCGTGATACCATTAAAATTAGACATGATAATTCTACAAAATATAAAAACTTAAATAATTCGAGATATACAGCATAGTAACATAATAGCATACTGTATATCAAAATTAGCTCATAAATCCTCTCTGTAATTACGATTCCTTTCTTCTCTTGCTTGCTCTATTCTGTCCAAACCTTCTTCTATCAATATATCACCTACTAATCCCCATGGGGAATCAGGTAAATCGTCCATCGTATGTTTTCGCCATTGAGCATCCAAACCTTGTATGGGTATTTTTATTGCCTCATCTATTTTTTTGCAGAAACTAGCTAGATTTTTTGCTATATCACTAATAATATGCCAACGAGAATTTTGAGATTTGAATGGATTTGGTGGTGTTTTTTGAACTGGATTGATATCTCTTTCTTTTGCCATAACAGATGTCGCAGATTTTGATAGCTCAATAAGATCATTATGAAAAAGGTCAAATTGGCTATTATCGATCTGTTGATTATATATATTGTTTGCTATTTTATGAGTTATATTTTTTTGTTTAAGATAACCATCAGTTATAACATCAAGCGATGAAATGTTAGTTGCCGTAGTCATATTAGAGCTAATTAAATTAATCATTTTAATACTTTAAATACATTTGATTATTAATTGAGCTGAAACCGGTATAAGTCTCCCACTCAAAAGCACCATAGCAAATAAAATATTAATAAACAAGTACTTGTTTAAAATAATTAACAAAATTTTAATATATTTTTAGATAAAACAACCGAGGGTCAGATTTGCTCCTGCCGAATCATCTATCTTAGCTTATCAATCCAATCGCTTTTGACTTTAACATGTAAAAACAGATGGACCTTTCTTTCCAAAAGATCAGCAATTTTTACTCTTGAATTTTGCCCGATATATCGAATCATTTCCCCATTTGAGCCAACGACAATTGCCTTTTGAGATTGTTTTAATACATGGATAGATTGATGAATCGTCGTGGTGCCATCTTGATTATCAACCCATCTATCTGTCACAACTTTTGAAGCATATGGTAATTCTTGCCCCAAACGCAAATAAAGCTGCTCTCTAGTTATTTCTTCAGCCAAAGTTCTTTCAGTCATATCAGTGTGTTTACCATCTCTAAATAACCAAGGAGCTGAATAATTTGCAGCCATTATTGTAAGTTTCGCTACCAACGCCTCAACACCATCACCACTACTAGCTGAAACACCAATACATTCTAGCAGTTCCTGGGTTTGGTGTTTTGCAATCGAATCTGCAGCCAAATCTTCTTTTAAATTATGCTGAACATTTTGATCACTTTTTGATTGGATATTGAGTCTTTTTTGCAAATATTGCTTGATATTTTCGAGATTCTTAATAAAAGTTGAATCAACTTTTAGCAAATCAATTTTATTTAAAACAAGGAGGACATTCGTTTTATGATTTTTTTGCTTTATTTGCTTAATTATTGTTCGATTTTGGTCAATAAAATCCGCCATTTCTTCTTTAGAATCAAAAATCTGTTCAATTCTTTTATAATCATCTTCATCATTCGAATCTGAATCATTGGTTTGCTTTTGGGTCACACTTTGTTTAGCAAATAAAGATTGGCCACGCTCTTCAGCTTGATCTCGAGCAGCAACCAAAAGCTTAACCAGTTCCTGACAATCTAAAAGCAAAATCGCTATATTAATTTTTTTTAAGCTGCTATAAGCATTATTAACAATATATTTTTCAAGTCTTTTATTAGCTCCCGGTTTAAACATTCCGGGAGTATCAACAAAAACTAACTGAACCTGATCTATATTCAAAACCCCACGAACACTAACTCTAGTTGTTTGAACTTTATGGGTCGCAATCGACAAAGTCTGCTGCATTATATGATTAAACAGTGTCGATTTACCAGCATTTGGCCGCCCCACTATTGCGATAGTAGTACAAAAAGTATCAGAACTTCTATCATCTTTGTTTTGGTCAAACATTTGTTGATTATTAATATTATTTGGTTGACTTTGAGTTATTTGATCCATGAATTAAAAAAATAAATTTTGGTTTTATTATATTTGTGGCTAATCATTAGCAATCAATAGCCTATTCTACACTATACAAATAAATTATACCAGCACCTCTTTTAATCAGGGTTTTGCTTCTGATTTAAATCAGAATTCTCTAGCATGATATCTTCCTCTGTTTTATCATATTTCCCAGCATCTGGAATTTCAATAGTACTAAGCAAAATTTTTCTAGCAACTGGCAAAGCTGATTTTGAACCCCATCCGCCATTTTCAATTATAACAGAAATTGCATATTTAGGATCTTTATATGGAAAGTAACCAGCAAATACACCATGTTCTAATAATTTTTTATTTTGTGTTTTCCGTATTGATACAACTTGGGCAGTACCAGTTTTTCCAACCAGTTGCATATCATTAATATCAATCCTTTGATTATATCCGGTGCCAAACGGTTTGTTAAAAACTCCATATAACCCATTACGCAATAGGTTCAGATATTCATCCTTTACCCCAAGTTTTTCGTATATCGCATTCCTAGCTTTTTCAACACAAACCGAAGGTTGTAATCTCAAACCACTTGCGATCCTTGCCATAAATAAAGCCAACTGAATTGGAGTAGTCAGAACATAACCCTGCCCTATTGTTGTATTAATTGTATCACCAGTTGTCCAACTTGATTTCAGACGCTGCATTTTCCATTTTTTTGATGGAATAATTCCTGAACTTTCGAAAGGCAAATCTACCATAGTTTTTTGGCCCAAACCAAAAACATCTCCAGCTTTCTCAATATTATCAATTCCAGCACGCCTACCCAATGTATAGAAATATACGCTACAAGATCCAGCTATTGCCTCTTCTAGATTAACAGCTCCGTGGCCATATTCCCTCCAACAATGAAAGGTATGATTTCCAAGTTGATAAGATCCATTACAAAATACTTTTTCTCTGGGATCAATACCAGCGTTGAGTATAGCCAAAGCAGTGGCAAGTTTAAAAACTGATCCTGGTGGATAAATCGCCCCCACAGCTTTGTTGATCATAGGTTTTTCTCGATTGTTGATTAAATCATGCCATTCAGCTTTACTAATTCCTCTACTAAAATGATTGGGATCATAGCAAGGCGTTGAATACATCGCAATCACACCACCGTTTTTGGGATCTAGGATCACAACACTTCCTCGTTTATCTTCCATAATATCTCTAATTTTTTCCTGCAATCCAATATCGATACTAGTTTTAATATCAATGCCAGGAGCACCAACAACCTTTTCAAGATTACGTACCACCCCCCCCATAACATTTACCTCAACTTTGTGCAGTGTATGTTGCCCCTGCAGCTCGTTGTCATAAAATTTCTCTATTCCATTTTTACCAACATCAATATTGGGAACATAACCTGATTTTTGCTTTGCTTTTTCTTCTGGCGATAATTTAGCCGTATAGCCGGTAATATGACAAAGAAGCTGATGATATGGATATGATCGCACTAACACCTGTTCTATCACAATTTTATTTGTTAAATTCATATTTTCTGAGATTTTTGCCAAATCATCAATCGTGAGTTTATCATGAATTATAATACTGCTATAACCTCTTCTATATTGCAAAATCGCACGTTTAATCCCAACAGACGAAATATCAGAAACTATACCTAAAGTTTGATCAAATTCCCGAACTATTTCTGCAATGTCTTTTTTATATTGGTCATTTAAAGTCACTCTATATAAAAATTTATTACCAATTATAACTTTATCATCCAAAGCCAAAATACTTCCTCTGATGCCTGGCAAAACCCTAATTTTAATATGATTATTTTCAGCTACAGATCTGAAATAGTTATGCTTAAACAGTTGGAGATAAGCAAACCTAGAAGCAAGGGAAATCAAGCCAAAAAACTGTAACCCCCACAATAACAAAGATCTTCTGCTACAGGAAGTCTGTAAAGTATCTTTATTAATATTTTGGGAAATAATTTTATGGTATTTATTTGTTTTTTTCATTTTGAATCTTGGTTTGGATAGAAGTTAAACTGTAGCAAAATTACAACAGTAAATAAATAACATCCTAAACCTGTTGCCAAATCTGTTAAAATAAATCGAATTAGGTACTTCCATGTAATATAATTATGTAATATATGATATAGCTGAGAGGCAATTAAGAGGAGAAAAAAGATCAAGACAAATGCTACAAGATCAAATAAAATTGCTTTTTGTTCAAATTTTAATTTATAAAAATAAGTTAAGAGTATAAAAATATAGTATGGACAAAAATTTTTATGATAAAGCTGCGGCGTTAATAGCTGTACCATAATAAAAATTAACATATATAAAGCATAGTTATTATTGTATAAAATAAATAAAAACAACAATATAAATAAAAAATTTCTAATTATGATGGAATTAAATGGCAAAAATAAAGATAAGTGCTCAATTATTATCAAATATATTATTAAAAATAAAAATATTGATTTACTAGCTATAGTCATAAAAACTTTTCTTCAATGTCAACAAATAATGTTAGTTGATATTATAGGTATAACAGGGTTTACTAGTAGATAGTAGTAAATGAAAAAACGTATGGTGTAAACAAAATGACCGAACTTATTTCAACTTCCAATGAATTAATATATCCAGTCCTAACATTACGCGACTTGGTTATGTTTCCAAAAATGGTTGTACCGCTATTCATAGGCAGGCAACAATCTATCAACGCACTAGATGCCGCAATCAAAAATGATGGCAAACTAGTCCTTGTAACTCAAAGAAGCTCAAGCAAAAACAATCCTAAAGCTGCTGACCTCTATAAAGTAGGTGTTGTAACAAAAGTGCTACAAGTATTAAAGCTACAAAACTCTAACGTCAAGGTTCTGGTCGAAGGATTAAAAAAAGTCAAAATCACAAAATATATCACTAATGGAGACTTTATCGAATGCAAATTTCAGGATATGAAAACTTTGATAGCAGCAAATGCCGAAAAAGAAATAGATGTCTTGCAACGCACTGTGATTGAAGAATTTGAAGAATATGTTAAAACTCATCGCAAAATCAGTACCGAGATTATGTCAGGCGTAATCGCACTTAAAGACAGGGAAGCTGTTTGTGATGCAATCAGTGCCCATATCATTCTACCAGTAGAAAAAAAACAACCCCTACTCGAGATTACAAGTATTCAAAAAAGATTAGAACAACTACTGATTTTGATTCGCAGCGAGGTTGAGTATATTAAAGCTGAAAGCAGAATTAAAAACAGAGTTCGTAATCAAATAGAAGAAAATCAAAAAACCTATTATTTAAACGAACAACTAAAAGCGATTCATAAAGAACTAGGAGAAGAAGATGTGAAGGAAGAATTAAATGAAATCGCAAATAAAATCAAAACACTCAAACTTTCAAAAGAAGCAAAACAAAAAGCAGAATCAGAATTAAAGAAACTTAAAACAATGAGCTCAGTATCATCTGAGGCAACTATAGTTAGGAATTACCTAGATTGGATTCTGGAAGTACCATGGAAAAAATATAGCAAGTTGAAAAATGATATTGCAGCTGCCAAAAAAATCCTAGATGCAGACCACAATGGATTAGACAAAGTCAAAGAACGAATTCTCGAATATCTTGCTGTCACAACCAGAACAGACGATGAAAGCGGCTCAATCATCTGCCTAGTTGGTCCACCAGGGGTCGGTAAGACATCTTTAGCGAAATCAGTGGCATCTGCAGTTGGGCGCAAGTTTGTTAAAATATCGCTTGGAGGTTTACGTGATGAAGCAGAAATCAGAGGCCACAGAAGAACATATATTGGCGCACTACCAGGCAAGATAATCCAAGCAATGAAAAAAGCCGGCACATCCAATCCGTTAATATTACTTGATGAAATAGATAAGCTTGGCCATGATTTCCGCGGCGACCCAGCTTCAGCATTGCTGGACATTCTAGACTATGAGCAAAACAAACACTTTAACGACCACTACCTAGAATTAGATTATGATCTGTCAAAAGTTATGTTCATCGCAACCGCAAATGGATTCAGTATGCCACGCCCTTTACTCGACCGAATGGAGGTGATCAAACTTTCTGGCTATACTGAAGAAGAAAGATTGAAAATCGCAATCAACCATTTAATTCCAAAACAAATGAAAAAGCATGGACTGCAAAAAGATGAAATCAACTTGCCAGAAGATGTAGTCATGGAAGTAATCAACTCATATACTAAAGAGGCAGGAGTTAGAAATCTTGAACGCGAAATTGCAAAACTAATGCGTAAAGTAGTCTATCAGATCGCAACGAACAAAGTGGATTCCGTCACTATCACTACCGATAATCTTGCGAAGTTCTTGGGGCCAAAAAAATTCCTTTTGAATTATGTTGAAAATGAAGCAAGGATTGGAATTAGTAACGGATTGGCTTATACGGAAGTCGGTGGAGAATTGCTTGCAATCGAAGTTGTAATTGTACCAGGAAAAGGAGAAATCAAAGCTACTGGTACATTAGGAGACGTTATGAAAGAATCAGTTTTTGCTGCAATTAGCTATATTCGTTCAAAAGCGAATATATTAGGAATCCCTCATTCAGCCTTTAAGGATAATGATATACACCTCCATGTCCCAGAAGGAGCAACACCAAAGGATGGACCCTCAGCAGGAATTGCAATAGCAACCGCACTACTTTCCGCTGTTATCGATGTCCCAGTACGTCACGATGTCGCTATGACTGGAGAGATCACACTGCGCGGCAGAGTTCTCGAAATTGGAGGCTTAAAAGAAAAATTATTAGCAGCAGTCAAAAATGGAATTAAAATTGCAATTATACCACGAGAAAACCTCAAAGATCTCAGCGATATTCCTGAAAGCGTTACCACAAACCTCGAGATTATTAGCGCCGAAAATGTTCAAGAGGTATGGAAAATAGCGATGACTGAGGATGTATGGAATCGCCATAATAAAATAGAAACAGATCAAAAGATTGCGAACCAAGAACAATCTAAATCACCAACTACCACTGATATCAAAACAAATTTTATACCCACCTTACCTAAATCATCAACAGGATTAGATGCACACCTATAAACAAAAAATTTTGATTAACAAAAACTGTGACAGTACAATAATATTATATCATCGTGGCTTTTGAAGATCCTGCTAAACTAAATGACATATCCAAAACAGAACATGTTCAAAATTAAAAAAAATTATCAAAAATTTTAATTGGAAAATCTTAAAATCTATAAAATCGATATAACATAATAACTTGAGTATATAAAAATGAGAAAATGCAAACTAGCAGATGGAATAAACAAAACCTGATCCAAGCTCTAGGATCAATAACCGAAGCAGAACAAGAGGTATCAACCTTTTTTGCAACTAAGTTTGATTGGGATTTAAAGACAGAACAACAAAAAATTGAATCAGATGTTAATAAATCCGCACCTGATGAAGAAATAACAAATTCTAATTATCTAAGTAATTTGGATAAACTAATCGATTTTGCAACTAATACAGTGGTAATTGACTCACGTCAAATAATAGGGAACGAGAACAAAGGCTGTATTTTTCTAGCACTACCAGGCAATAATTTCGATGGCTCTGATTTTGCTGTCAACGCTTTGGCAAATGGCGCAAGTATTTGTTTGGTGGAAAAAATACCGAGCAATCTACCACACAAGTATCAAAACAGAATAGCTGTTGTTCCGAATAGCCACCTTGCCTTGATCAAAATGGCAATATATGCACGCAATAATAGTAATGCCAATGTAATATGCATTACAGGAAGCTGTGGCAAAACAACCACAAAAGAAATGATACGAATTGCGTTAGAAGAAATTGCACACAGTGATTATATCCATACCACAATCGGTAATTATAATAATCACTATGGACTCCCATTAACTCTCGCAAATCTACCACCAGAAACCAAATATGCAGTGCTTGAATTAGGGATGAATGGCTCTGGAGAAATCAGTGTCTTGAGCAAAATAGCTCGTCCTCAAATCGCAATTATCACCGGTATTTATAATGCTCATCGCGAATACTTTGCTGACATCAAAGGTATTGCAAATGCTAAAGCTGAAATATGCGATGGACTTATCTCAGGAACCTTAATTGTTAACGCTGATATCGATCGAGAATGCTATGATATTGTATTCCAAAAAGCTACAGAGATGAATGCTAGAATCATCACATATGGCAGCATCAAGACCGAAAAAAACTTAGATATAATTGTAGATAAAACAAATTCAACACTGATTACTTCTGAAAAAACACAAAACACTATTCAAAACTCAAAACAGCTAGATAAAAATATCAAGAATTACTGTGAACGCACAGAAATAACCGCCAATACATCTAACAACAAGCAATATCACTATCACCTGCCGTCCATCGGTCATCACCTCGTCCTCAACAGCCTTGCGATTATCGGAGTTGGTTTAGCTTTAGCAAATAGTGGTAGCATAAATTCAACTCTAGATTGCGAAGATTATATACCAAAATTATTGCAGGGATTGCAAAATTTCACCCCCCCCAATGGACGAGGAAACATCTATTTCGGAAGAAATAATGGGGTTGTTATTATCGACGAATCATATAACGCTAATCCAGATTCAATGAAAGCTGCAATCCGCCGCGCCCATCAATATCGTCAGCTATATCGCAACCAAAGATTACTTCTGATCCTAGGTGATATGAAAGAACTTGGGGCAAATGCAAAAAAAATGCATCTAGATTTAAAAGACGTTATTATCTCATCTCAGGTTGATATAATACATACCGTAGGTGAAATCAGTAAAGAATTATATAAAACGCTGCAACAAAAAATAAAAGGATCTGCAACCTATAGTAGCGCCGAAATGGTAGCTCAAATTGCCAAACCCAATTCCAGCATCGTCCAACAAGGTGATGTTATTTTAGTTAAGGGATCAAACAGTATGGGACTTAAATCTGTTGTCAAAATATTATACGAAATGTTTTGATAATTTTAGTTAAAATATATCGTGCAGGAGGCAAAAAGCTATTTGAAGAAAGTTAATTTTGCTCTTTAGCTTAATACTTAATGAGTGAAATTTAAAATTTGGAGATTTTACCTTATTAACCAAATTTAGGATTAGAAAATATATGGCAAAATTTTGAATTGTATTTAGGTTGGTAACTCAAATTACAATATAAAAATAAAAGTAG
>CALKVD010000120.1 GCA_937996615.1 uncultured Rickettsiales bacterium
TTAATTCTAATCGCGAAGAATTTGATTATGACCCACTATTCATTGCAAACAAAATCGAAACTACTAAATGGTTTATAATTCATGAACAGGCCATACAATTTGAATTCGATAATAGTAACGGAAAGGTGTTGGTTTTAAGTAAAAATAAATTTGAAATGCCAAAAGTGAGTCTACAAGATTTTTTTATTGAAGAAGAAAACCAAATTCATAGTTGAAACAAATAATAATCGGCTACTTTATTAGAACCTTTGAGATTTACCAACAAAATTCCTGTAATAGCAATGTAATCATTAACACAAATTTAATTGTAAAAAACTTGCATATTGTGATTTAATACTGTAGCTACTCTGAAATAGAAAAACTAAATACTTAAGACAAAACAACATGTTTAATGGGATAATCTTTTACCTAGGTACAATAGTAGAATTGAGGTCAATTAATGAATGGGATCTAGAATTTACAGTAAAAATAACTTACCAAGACCCTAGTTTTTTTATTACTTTACCAGAAGGTGCTTCAGTCGCATTTGATGGAACTTGCCTCACCGTAACATCAATCAAACACGGTGATCACAGTTGTTATTTATCAGTTCATGTTTCTTCAACTTCAATCAAAACAACCAACATTTCTAACTGGCGAATTGGTAGCATTTTGAACATAGAATTCGCAATCAAAGTGGGGGACATGGTTCACGGACATTTCGTTTCAGGACATATCGACACCACAACCAAAGTTTTAAAAATAGAAAGAATCGGCGATTCACATCAACTTACCTTGAACCTACCAGAAGAATGGAAACCATATGTAGCAAGCAAAGGTAGCATAACGATCAATGGGGTTGCTCTAACTGTTGTTGAAACGCAACATGATTCATTTATGGTGAATATCATACCTTATACCTATTCCCACACTAATTTGCATACCCTTAATATTGGATCGGTAGTAAATCTTGAATTTGATGCTGTTGCTCGCTATATTGTCAGGTTAAACGAGCTAAAAGCTGATCCTGATTCTGTAATGGTATAGCATCAAAACATCTAATAAGACTATGCTAAAACTATGTTGAATATGTTATTTTTTCCTACGATATATCCCGTTATAAATGAGTTGAATACTGTAATTATTATAATAGTAATGACCTTGTTTTGGCGATATATGCATCAAATTATTTTGAGACGGTTTTTCGTTGCAAATTCAGGTAAACCAAACGGTCGTTTTGCTTACCTGAGCGAAATATCAATTTGCCTGGTAATACTGTTTAGTATTTTTATTTTAGATTATATTGTAATTGGCGAAAAAAATTTAGAAAAAAATTTTTTGATCAGCGCTAGCGATTTGAGATATTTCAGCAACATGCTATTTTTATATCCAATCGGTTCGATTTGCTTCGGGCCGATTATTGCATATTTTGCTGGCATTCAAGATTTAACTAAAGTCGGCTCTGGGAACAGTGGAGCGACAAATGTTGCAAGAGTTGGAGGATTAAAACTAGGAGGATTGGTTTTGCTTTTGGATGGGTTAAAAGGAGCAATTTTAACGAGTATCATTATGGTATTTGGTTATCAAAGCATTATAGCAGCAATAACCCTACCAGCAATCTGGCATGCCTATCCTTTGTTCCAAAATATCCGCGGTGGCAAAAGTGTAGCTGTTGCAATTGGTACGATCGCAATCATCTCACCAATCTGTTTATTATTTGGCGCAATATTATGGTTAGGTATTTTTTATTTTACAAAAATTGTTTCCCTTGCTTCTCTTGTTGCAATCTGGGGAATATTTTTAGTTAACGCGATTTTCTCAGAAATAAATTTAGCCACAACCATTGGATTTTTCTTACTTGCCGCCATAATTTCTCTTCGCCATCAAGAAAATATTATTAGAATCATTCGAGGGAACGAAAAAAAATTCACCCCAAAATAATATTTTTTAATATTTTTTTCTTCAGGGTACTTACCTAATAATATATTTGATGTTATAACCAGAAGCAAAATCACAAATTGTTATAAGCAATGACAGAAAAAAATAGAATCTTCACTAATCTTAATGGGACCCAATCCCCCTACTTGCAACCAGCAATTGCAAGAGGAGATTGGCAAGGTATTCAGGATCTGATAAAAAACCATACTACCGACGATATTATAAATAAAATTAAAGCTTCAGGCTTAAGAGGCAGAGGGGGGGCAGGATTTTCAACCGGAACCAAATGGTCGTTTATGCCGAAAAACCGGGACCCAGAACGTCCATCATACCTAGTCGTTAACGCTGATGAAAGCGAGCCTGGGACATGCAAAGACCGGGACATAATTAGATACGAGCCACATAAAATAATAGAAGGGAGTTTGATTTCTGCTTATGCAATAGGCGCCAACCTCGGATATATATATATAAGGGGAGAATACTATGAGGAAGCTGTTGTTTTGCAACAAGCAATAGATGAAGCATATCAAGCTGGCCTATTGGGGAAAAACGCAGCTAACAGCGGTTATGATTTTGATCTATATATTCACCGGGGAGCAGGAGCCTATATATGTGGCGAAGAAACAGCATTACTCAACAGTCTTGAAGGAAGCAAAGGAATGCCAAGGCTCAAGCCACCAAATTTTCCGGCAGTAACTGGATTATATAATTGCCCCACAATTGTGAATAATATCGAAACCATTGCTTCAGTTCCAACAATTTTACGTTTTGGACCCGAATGGTTTTCTTCAATTGGACGCCCTAACAACAGCGGAACCAAAGTCTTTAGCATCTCAGGACATGTCAACAATCCCTGTAACGTTGAATGTGAAATGTCGATTTCTTTGCGCGAACTAATCGACAAATATGCTGGCGGCGTTCGGGGAGGCTGGGATAATTTACTCGCAGTCATTCCAGGAGGCTCTTCGGTTCCTTTGATCCCAAAAGACATATGCGACACTGTTTTGATGGATTTTGATAGCTTGCGGGAAGCTGGAACTGCTCTTGGTACTGGCGCCGTTATTGTGATGGATAAATCCACTGATATTATTGATGCTATTAGTAGAATATCGCGCTTTTATATGCACGAATCATGTGGGCAATGTACCCCCTGTCGCGAAGGAACTGGCTGGATGTATCGCTTGATGCAACGACTTGTTAAAGGCAATGCTGAAATTAAGGAAATAGATCAACTCTATAATCTCACCAAACAAATCGAAGGACATACGATATGTGCCCTTGGCGACGCTGCTGCTTGGCCGATTCAAGGATTGATCAAACATTTTCGAGGCGAAATTGAAAAAAGAATTGAAAAATATGAAAATATAATTAAATAAATTAAAAACTCAAAATTCAAACCCACAACCTAAAATAGATTAAAATTTTATGTTTAACTTTATCTTTGTAAATAGTAAAAGTTTAATTCCAAGTTTCAGAACTTTGATGCCCGGGATCAGACTCAACCCCCAACCATTTTTAATATTTCCTTAATGAAATATAATAAAATAAACGAAATATTAAAGCTGCTAGCGTTATGTACCAGAACCAATATCCTAGTCATAAGCATGATAGCTTTTTTCTCAGGGTTGCCATTGCTTTTAACCAGCACTACAATGGCTTTTTGGCTTTCAGAAGAGAAGATCGAGCACTTCTGTGTGTACGGGCCATGGATTTACACCCTCGACGTCAAATTTAAAGTGACTCAAATCAGTTTAAAGA
>CALKVD010000121.1 GCA_937996615.1 uncultured Rickettsiales bacterium
ACGAAAGATTTATGCAAGCAGCAAAATCGCTTTGTCGTGAATATTGTCGCTATTTATGGTCTGGGGTTAGAAATTCAACCACCCAAGATCAAAAAGACAAAATTCAAGACCAAAGCTGGTGCAGTCAATTTGTAACACGATGGGAGAGGCTTAAACCTATTTTGACCAAAATTTTCCAAACTTTTCATATAGATGATAGGATGAATATCTATAATGATACAATAAAAAAGCTAAGTAAATGTGATATGGTTGAGTACAATCAAAGGTTGTGGCTTGATGCGGCGACATATAGTTTTAAACCAGAATCTAAGATATCGGGATCTGGACTTCTGTCTTTGTCTGTACAAACCTTGATGTGGCGGGATCGCTACTATAAGCATAGCGACTGGTATAAGTTTCAATCTGCAGCAGGGGGACATGTAAAATGTTTGTGGCCATTAATTAACAAAAAGCTCAAGTTGGTTTTGAAAAGTCGGAGTTGCTGAGTTATGTAAGTGCGTGCTATTTTGGATATTTTTGGTTATTAATGACTAAATTAATTTCATATATTATGGGATAAATTTATCATTTGTCTTATCAATAGGAACACAAACTGGATCTAAAGTGTCTTCTGGTACATATATATCGCCGATACATTTCAGATCTAGAGTTGCTCTAAAGAGGGTTTTGAGAAAATTTGCTGCTTCTGGGCTTATTGCTGAGGCAAGGATGGCTTCTAAAGCTTCTTTGGTTATATATCCGGTTGTTGTCATTTTTTTGAGAACGTCGCTCATCCCCTTTGCTTGATCAAATGCAGCTAGGTTTTTTTTCCATTCTTCATCGGTCATATCATTTGGTCTGGTCGTCGGTATTGTATTAGGAAAGTCGTATTTAATGACATTGGAAGCTGGAATATAGCCAGCTTTACAACGAACGCCACTCACAGTTTGGTTGACACTTCCTGTGTTTGGAAGAGATGCTTCATCAATGTATGGTGCAGAGACAGGGAATTTTGAGTTTTTATTACATTGCTGAGGAAGTGGAGCGCAGACATTTTGGGGTGAAAGTGGGTTTGTGGTATCACCTAGCTGGTTATTAGCGCCAGAAATTGGATCCCAGCCAGAGTAATCATTAGTGAAATTATTGGAATATAGACAAATAGAATCGGGAAGACCTGTGCTACTTCCTTTATATATGCCGGGGCATACTGCTCTGTCTACTGCTTCTTCTTTGCCAGATGTACAAAGAGGGCGGGAGCAGACAGATTTCGTTTGATCTAATTTTTGCATTGGGCAATTGTCTTTTTCGCTACAGTAGCAAGCGTTTGTGATACGTTTATTGCCAGGAACAATACCGTATATTCCAGTTGTGACTTGGCTACGTTCATAGAGGTCACAATTGCCGCAAGGTTGATTCTCACATAGGTTGGAGATAGATGTTGTTTTGTTGATATTGATTGGCATTGTTGCTGCTTGGGTGATGATTGCTTTGAAACCCAAGTCATAGTTTTCGCCACTTTCAATGCCGAGATTGAGATAGTTAGTGTCGATTTTATAATTCATGATTTTATTATCGCTTCCAGGAGGATTAGAATCTTTGATTGCATAATATTCAGCGAAGGCATCTTGGATGAGATTTTGTTCTCTGATTTCCCCTTCAATTTTTTGAAGCTTAGCCTTGCTATTTGGCTGGGTGATACTAGGTTGTGAGATTATAATTCCTTGATTCAAGCGACATTTTTTATCGTTTGGGCCATCAGTTAAAAGAGTACAGACTGGAATGCTTTTGGGGTCATTTCCTGGGATATCGCATTTTCTGATTTCATAACTTGCTCTTTTATCTCTAATGCAGATTGCAGAATTATCAATATCGTTACCGATAGGTTGGTTTACTTTAGCTCCTTTGATGAATAAAGGAATTGCGGTTTGGTAAGGTTGTTGGTTTTGATCAAATTTACGTTGGTATTGTGCAACCATTAGATAGTCAGAGTTTTCTGTGATTCCAGGTCTTGGAATGCAGCCAAGATTGCCGGTGCTGACATTATCTTTATACATTTCGGCGCAGATCTGGGAGCCCTGGGCGTTCATTTTGGGACAATAGGTATATTCAGCAAAGGTGAAACAATTTTGATTGTTGATACCGGTTGCTTTAGTAAAATCATAAACCAATCTTTGCTTGCTGGCTGGAGTGATACCATTTTGTGGTACATCAAGAACGATGACAGGGTTTTCGAACTTACTGCTATACTGATTGTAGTAAGCTGACAAAGGTTCGAGGCCGGAAACTCCACGAGGATTAACGACAGTTGGAGTTGCGGCACCAAGAACAACTTCGTTATAGATTGGTGGGCCTGGTACTGGCATAATCGGAACGCAACCCATAAAGTCAGTATCTTTGCCAATTGTGTTCCATCCGCGGGAATAACCCTGTGCACAAACACATCCACCCCCGCCTTTATCATCGCACCTTGAAGTATCGTAATCATAATAAACACAAGCGTCGACGATTGTATTATCTTCGGTTCTTAGATTTTTTTTCTTACCGTTGCATTCTTTGCTGTTTTCTCTAGATATGTCATCATAGCTAAATGTTTTTGTTGAAGTTCGGCTATATTTATAGCAAGTGTCAGGATACCAAAAGCTGCGATCAACACAATCTTGAAACGATACAGTATATTTCGAATTGAATATATTAGTGCCAGACACCTCGATAAAAGATCGGTAATAGCCAGAGTTAGTCACATCAAAATCTGGGTTACAGTCGCGATATGGTGTTTTATTAGCATCTGTACAATGTTTGTTTAAAGCTTTTTGATCAGCATAAATTGGATTATTAAAATTACCAATAATCAAGCAGCAAAAAAATAAAACCAGAGTGAAAAATTTTTTGCTAAATATTTTTTGTAACATACTTCCTGCAAAATATTATTTGTTATATTAAAGTTTATAATAGAATTTTAGAATAAGCAAAAACCAAATAGCTGTTAAATGGAACCAGTGAAACTATTTTTAGCTTTGGTAAAAAGACGGAAAAAGTTTTGAGTTGTAGCTTCGCATATAGCGTTATATTCAACTTGGCGAAGGTTTGCGATTTGCCTGGCTACTTCGGTGACATAGGCTGGTCTGTTTGGGCGGGACCGATAAGGCACTGGCGCGAGATATGGAGAATCGGTTTCGACCAGGATTCGTTCAATAGGAATTTTCGCAAACGCATCTTGGATCATAGTTGCATTTTTGAAAGTTACGATACCTGAAGCTGAGATATATAACCCTAAGTCAATATATTTTAGAGCGGAATTTAGATCAGAGGTGAAGCAATGGATCACACCGGAAAACTGCTGGATTGCCATTTGCTCTTTGATGATTGCAACTGTGTCAGCTTCAGCGTCACGAGTATGGATTATCAAAGGCAAGCCAGTAATTTGAGCAGCGCCGATATGTTCGATAAAACTTTGTTTTTGGAGTCTGATTAATTCTGGATCATTGTTATGGTAATAGTCCAGACCTGTTTCGCCGATGCCGATAACGAGCTGGTTAGCACAGAGAGAGGCAATCTCAGACCTATCGAAAAGTTTTTCATTTTGAATTTCGCATGGGTGGGTTCCAACAGAGCAAAATAGCTGTGGCATATTGGAATTAGTTAGTTTGTTTGCAATTTTTAGAATTGTGTCAAATTCACTGATTTTGGTACAGATTGTTTGTATAGCTTCGACACCACTGCTTTTTGCTTCAAGCAAAACAGTGTCTAGGTCGTGGGATAACGAATCATAATTCAAGTGGCAATGGCTATCGATTAACATAAATTTTAATAGGAGATTTTGATATTTTTATTTTGAGATATTCTTACAAACCAAGATTAAAATGTAAATTGGTGTATATGGTATATATAGAAATGTTATCAAATTGGTTATAATTTTTTAACTTTGAATTTATACTGATTTTTGTTACAGTGAAAATTGGAATTTAGTTTATCATCCAAATTATAATCAACAACTATCAGTATAGCAATGTCTAAAACATTTAGCTTTAATATTCTAAATCAACATCAAAAAGCAAGAACTGGAGTAATCCAAACGGCTCACGGCGAAATCGAAACACCTTGTTTTATGCCAGTTGGAACCCAGGCTACAGTCAAAGCGATGACGATTGACATGATCAAAGAAACGGGAGCAGAGATTATTCTTGGGAATACCTATCACTTGATGTTAAGACCAACTGCGGAACGGATTCAAAAACTTGGCGGGTTGCATCGTTTTATGAATTGGTCAGGGCCAATTTTGACTGATTCGGGAGGTTTTCAGATTATGTCGCTTTCGAAACTAACGAAAATCACAATTGAGGGGGCGATGTTTAAGTCGCACTTGGACGGCCATAGGATCATTCTTACTCCTGAAAGGTCGATGGAGATTCAATATATGTTAGGAAGTGATATTACAATGGTACTCGACGAATGCATTAGTAGCCCAAGTTCATATTCCAACGCTAAAAGAGCGATGGAGTTGTCGGTTGAATGGGCTAAACGTAGTAAAAAAAGCTATCAGCAACGAGAAGGGTATGGGTTATTCGGAATTGTTCAGGGTAGTACCTACCAAGACCTGAGGCTAGAGTCTGCATATCAAACAGAACAGATAGGGTTTGACGGATATGCGATTGGTGGTTTGGCTGTTGGCGAATCGCAGGAAGTGATGTTCGAGGTTTTAGATTATACCGCAAAAGCTTTGCCACAAAACAAGCCTAGATACCTGATGGGAGTTGGTAAACCAAGCGATATAATCGGAGCTGTTTATCGCGGAATTGATATGTTCGATTGTGTGATTCCAACAAGGTCAGGTCGAAACGGCCAAGCTTTTGTGCGGGGCGGGACGGTTAATATTCGGAACGCAAAATATGCTGAAGATCCTTTACCCCTCGACCCTTTTTGCGAATGCTACACTTGCAAAAATCACCATCGAGCATACCTGCACCATTTAACTCGGAGCAAAGAGATTTTAGGAGCAGTTCTTTTAACAAACCATAATCTACATTTCTATCAAGACATGATGCGATGGATTAGAGAAAGAATCAAGAATAACGATGAATTTGAATATGGACCTGAGATGATGCTTCCTTAGATTGTATTAATGATATAAGTTTATTTTATTATAAAAGTAGGGAATGTTAGTTTATAAGTTAAATGGTAACTAATATATCGTAGTGCCACGCTATCATAGTATAAGTAAAATTTGCAAATGCAGCAGATCTATGTTAGGCTTTAACGCGAAAGCAATAATATTTTGATTATGCTACACTGATAAACCAAGTTACTAAAAATTAAATATATTTATGGAATCAATATATGGAGCTTTGCAGCTAGGACTTGTGTTTGCTTTAGTGGCACTTGCTATTTTTTTGACGCTTCGGATCATAGATTTTCCTGATATGACAGTCAACGGTAGTTTCACTCTGGGCGCAGCTGTTTCTAGCGTTTTACTACTCAACGGTTCGCACCCAATCACAGCAACTTTTGCTGCATTTGCTGCAGGTGGTATGGCGGGAATGGTCACTGCGTTTTTAAGTATATACTACCGGATCCAGCATCTGATCGCTGGTATAATCGTTATGATGGGATTATATTCGATCAATCTTCGGATCATGGCTAAACCAAATATATCACTTTTTGACGTTGTGACGATTTTTGATATTGCACCACATATGGTAGTATTGGTCATTATTACTACTGCGATTCTAGCTCTGTTAACTTTGTTTTTACTCAGTGAGATTGGGTTGGCGATTCGTGCTTCTGGTCATAATTCAGTTATGGGGGAAGCATATGGCTTTAACAAAAATACCACAGTAATAACAATGGTTTCGTTAAGCAACGGACTGGTTGCTTTGTCTGGCTCACTCTTTAGTCAGTTGCAAGGATTTGTTGATATCAGTATTGGTCAAGGTGTTATTATCGTTGGTTTGGCAAGTGTTATTTTGGGCGAACGTTTGGTTCGTCGTTCTAAAATTTCTGTTATTCTATTTTGTTGCGTTGTTGGCGCGATAGTATATAGACTGATTATAACAGCAGCACTTAAAGCTTCTGACTTTGGATTTTTGTCTTCCGATGTATATCTTGTGACTTCAGTTTTGATTGTATTAGTGATGTCGATGGATAAAAAAAGAACAAGATTAAAAGAACAGAAAAAATAGCAGAGAGAAAAGATTAAAATGGTTAGATTAGAAAATATAAAGGTTATTTACCATAAAAATACGCCTCTCGCTAAGGTTGTATTAGATAACATTAATTTAGAGATAAAAGATTCGGAATTTGTTGCAATTACTGGTGGTAATGGGGCAGGTAAATCAACAATCGCTAAACTAATCGCTGGGGAAATTCCTTGTGCTAATGGAAAAATATTCATCAATGAGCAAGATTGTACTAAACTAGGAGTTGTAGCAAGATCAAGCATGATTGCCAGGGTTTTCCAAGATCCAATGCGAGGAACGGCGCCCGAATTAACAGTTCTGGAGAATATGGCGTTTGCAGCAAAACGCGGAACCAAGCGCGGATTAAATTTGGCAATAAACCCTGATATTCGGCATTATTTTGCCGAAAGGTTACACCAGGTTGATATGGATCTTGAGTCAAAGCTAGACTATCGGGTTAGTAGTCTTTCTGGAGGGCAAAGACAGGCTCTTAGCTTAATCATGGCGACTTTATGTCCGGCA
>CALKVD010000122.1 GCA_937996615.1 uncultured Rickettsiales bacterium
GAACATAGCGCAAAAATATAACATCCCAATCGTGATACTGCGGGTCCAACGACGCTCGGATGACAGCAGCTGCTACGACGTAAGTTTTTCTGAATTATCGGTGGCTGACAAGAGCGAAACCCCAGTTAGAATTATGCAACGAATATACAATGAATTTGAGAATTGGATTAAAGAAGCTCCAGAGCAGTATTTCTGGGCCCATCGCAGAATGGATAAAGAATTTTATAAAAATAATAAGAAAAATTAATAATTAACAATTAAAAACTGTGAAAATATTATGAATAAAAACAACAACAAAGCAATATTGCTTTTTAGCGGTGGCTTAGATTCGACAACGATTCTATATTACCTCAAAAATCTTAATTACCAAATATATGCTCTTAGCTTTAACTATGGCCAAAGACAAGAAACCGAACTAAAGGCAGCAAAAAAAACCATCGCTTCTGTTGGCGAAGCCGTCGTCGAACATAAAGTCATCAACATCGACCTAAAAGCTTTTGGTGGATCAGCTTTGACGGATCATACCATCGCTTTCCCAATACATCAAAACAGAAGGATTCCTAAAATCGAAAGCAAAAACAACAACGATCATTCCCCAAAAGCAAAACCAACAATACCAATAACCTATGTTCCAGCAAGAAACACTATCTTTATCTCGTTTGCGTTGGCATATGCTGAAGTGACAAACGCCAATGAAATCTTTGTTGGTGTTAATTCAATGGACTATAGCGGCTACCCCGATTGTCGTCCAGAATATATCGCAAAATTCAACGAACTGATCACCCTTGGCACAGCTGATACTAAAAATTCTGGGATCAAAATCCAAACCCCATTGCAACATTTAACCAAAGCTGAAATCATCAAGCTTGGGATTGCAAATGGCGCAGAATATAGCACAACCTTTAGTTGCTATAACCCAACCCCAACCGGATATGCTTGTGGGATTTGCGATGCTTGCGGCTTGCGGCTTGCGGGTTTCAAAACTAACAATATCCCTGACCCAATCCAATATTCAACTCTTTAGTTTATATTGTGGTATGGTAATAAAAAATATAAACTACTAATATGAGCATAACCAAAACAAAAATTCCAGTGACAATAACTTTCAGATTGATTTTATTCAGCCTTGCCTTGCTATCATTCGAAACATTGGACCAAAAAGCAGAGGCATCAGATAGCGCCGATGATTTTAGTACTATCGAACATCAGATTGGAAGTGATTTAAAATTTATCAACACTAGCAAAGCTAAGCTTTTAACCAAAAGTAAAAATTGGCTTGTGATTAGAGAATCTAAACCCAATCAGCATTATGTTTGCCACGCAGTAACCCACCCAGTTAAAACCGAATTTTTTACCGACGAACGATCAACTGCTAGCTTGATTGTGACCTATCTCAACCCTAAGATGTATACCATCAGCGTCTATTCGGGATTCATTATGAAAACAAAACAAAACACAATCCTGACAATAGACGAAGTTCAGTATTCGCTTCCATACAACAGACTTTCCTTTGCAACTACAACTAGCAGCGAGCAGGATATTAAAATCATCAACCTAATGCTGACAACCAGCCAATATGTCAAAATCAAGAGTAACTCCTATGAACAAAAAATAGCAGTTGACTATTATTCGCTGGATGGTTTTCGTAACGCACTGATCTATATGGAAAAAAATTGCACCAAAAGCGGTAAATAAAAAAGCTAATAGTTTGAAACAAAAATATTTTTAAAATGCAAAACCACTTTCCCCTAATCACTATCTAACAAAATAATTATATAAATAAATAAAATGAAACCTATCAAAATCTGTATAATCGCCGGCGAACCTTCTGGCGACTCTCTGGGAGCAAAACTTGTAGCAGCGTTAAAAAGTCAGAAGTTAAAAACTTATATCTTAGAGAAAATATTAACTAAATATAAAAAAAACCTGACCACTGAAATTGAAAAAGCATTGCCTGAAATACCAGCACCAGATCAAAAAATTCAGTTTACATTTTATGGCGTCGGCGGCAAAGAAATGGAATCTGCTGGCGTAGAATTGATGTTTGACTATCAAGATATCGCAGTGATGGGTTTGGTCGAAGTTATTAGCTCCATCCCTCGAATTTATCTTCGCCTGCAACAAGCTAAAAAAGCTATTCTAGCCTTTCAACCAGACGTTGTGATCACAATAGATTCACCTGGCTTTTGTTTTAGGTTAGTAGAAGAATTACGCGAAATTATGCAAAAAAAGTCTATTTACTGTAGGTTGGTAGAAAAATTGTGCAAAACTATGCCAAAAAAATCTACTGACTGTTTGTTTATCCATTATGTCGCTCCAACAGTTTGGGCCTATAAACACGAAAGAGCTGAGACTATCAAACGACTATATGATAGCATAATTTTGATACTACCTTTTGAGACTCATTATTTTGCAGATATGCCCCACATTTATATCGGCAATCCCGTAGTTGAAGATAAAACTTTCGAAACAGATATAAATCAAGAAAAACTTTTAAAAAAACTTAAGCTTCCCCAAAAAAGCAATCTTATCTCGCTGTTTCCAGGTAGCAGAAAACAAGAAATCAAACGACACATGCCGATTTTAGTTTCTTGTATTCGGATGATTATTGATCAATCTCCTTCGCAAAATTATTTATTTATAATCCATACTCTAGATTATTTAGCAGAGTTCTTGAACAACTGGTTAGAAGATAACGCATCAGACCTTGCCAATATCCAAGCGATTAAGGTTATCAGCGACCAAGAAAGCAAGAATGCAACTTTAAGATGTAGCAAATTGGCACTGGTTAAGGGCGGCACAATAACTTTGAATGTGCTTGCTTTTCAAATACCAATGATAGTGTTCTATCAAGTCGCTCCCCTTACTGCCCGGATCATGCAACGTAAGTGTCAAATCAAAAATTTTGCTTTGGCTAATTTGATATTAGACAGAATAGTGGTCCCAGAATTTATCCAAAACGATTGTACTGCAGAGAATTTAGCAAATGCAGCTCTCAAAATACTAGCAGAGAATAATAGCGTAAGAGCACAAGACACCTACTACAAAAAACTTTGGGATATATTAGGAGCAAATGAAAAACAAACGCCAAGCGAAAAAGCAGCTAGGCATCTAGTAGATTCTTTATTTTTAAATAAAATTATTTAGGTGTTTAGGTATTATTAGCTTACTGGTAGTAAAACTTGATTATTAAAAAATTAGCGAGTTTTAATTTAACCAAACTTTGGCGATGTGTTTAAAAATAGGAAGTTAGCTTATAGAATAAAGATTGGATTGCAAACTAACTTATAATCTAATTGGGCAATAAAAACACCTTAGAACGTAATGCCATAGAACTATAGTATCACACCAAACGTTACTATACTCCAGTAGAACCAAATCCCCCTTCACCCCTAACTGTTGCAGGAAGTTCAGTAACTTCCTCCAAGTGGCATTTTGCATATGCCGCTACCACCATCTGAGCTATTCTCATCCCTCTCGTGATCACAAATTGCTCTTTGCTCATATTGACGAGACCAATCTTGATTTCTCCGCGATAATCAGCGTCAATCGTTCCAGGAGCGTTAATCACAATAATACCGTTTTTTATTGCTAACCCAGAGCGCGATCTAACTTGCGCTTCATATCCCTGGGGTAAAGCTATTGCAACCCCAGTTGGGACCAAAACTCTTTCTCCAGCAGTAAGCACTAAATCTTGATCTATTGCTGCCAGCAGGTCCATTCCAGCACTGTCGATAGTGGCATAGGTTGGTAGTGGTAGATTGCTTGCATGGGGCAATTTGGTTATCATTACTTTGATTTGGGTCATATAAAACTAAAAAATATAAAATTTAAATTCATATAGAGTTACTAATTTCTCCTCTGAAAGCGAGGTGAAAGAGTGAAATATAAATTAATTTACTTACTATTTTATTTATCATTAATCGGTTGTTCTGATTATGAAAATCCGGAATCCGGACAAGTTGTAAATGAAATCTATT
>CALKVD010000123.1 GCA_937996615.1 uncultured Rickettsiales bacterium
AATATTAACATTAGGATATTTGACATATCCTCGATTGTCTGCAGCAGGGTGGTGGGGTTGATATTTAAGGATAAAATCAGATTGGTCTCGATCAATTTTTTTAACTTCGACTAAAGCGGTATTGAATTTTTCGCTATGTTGATTATGAAAAAAAATTATTTTGCGTCGGTATGGATCATCCTCTGGAGTAAGGCCAGTTACTTCTGAATTAGCGATATTTTGTGAGATAATTTTGAGACGCTCGCTTTGAGCAATCATTCCAGATTCAGCGATGCGTTTTGAAGCAACAATTCCGTCAGTTTCTTGTGTAGCATGCTGATTGGTGATATAGGGGGCGGAATAAGCAACTTTAGGTTGTGCCATATAAAAGATAGTATAAACTAAAGTGATAAGATATATTTTGACTTGATGTTGAAATAGTTCGGGTGACATTTTTTTACCTTGAGCCTGAAACTGTTGCTGATTTTAGGATATTTCGTGCTTTGTTATACATATTGCTGATTTCATGGAATTTAGCTGCATTTGCGTCTTTTTCAGCCATTTCATGTTCAAGATTTACCATATTTCCATTTGGTTTATGTTCCTTGACTTGTCCTTCTGTTATGTCATATTTTGAGTTTTGTTGGAGCTGTAAATGTCCTGAATGTGTTAGATGCAAACCTAGATTAATTGGGTAATTAGTTTGGTTGAGATCTTGTGGTATATAATTGGGGGTATCAACATTGGCGATATTTCGCGTTAGAATTGAATCACGATTGCTGAGATAGTCTAGATCGCTAATCATTTGATCAAGATTTTGAGCTTGGATTTCTAGCGTTGTAGCGTTGAATAATAAAATTATTAATACTGTAAGAAGTATTTTGATTTTCATTTTTATAGAGATAAATCAAATAGATAGCTTCAATTATAACTAAATTATAATAATATTAAAGTCCAGAGATATGTTATATTATTTGCTCTGAGTTTGTATTTTGTGGTTAGGATCTGATTATCTCCTAAAAGCTTTAAGTAATTTATCACAATTCTCTTGTTGTTTTTGGGCGTCTATATTCAATAAATCTATTTGTTCTCTGAGTATATTCTTCTCTTGGTTCAGTTTATCTTGAGATAAGATTTGTAAATCGTTTAGTTCTTTTTTTAGATTTTGGAGTCGCTCTCTTTCTGGGGAATCTGCAGGAGGATTATTTCGCTGAATTAAACCTTCGGCAACAGTAATCTCACCTTTTTTTTCTACTATTTCGTTATCACGTTCAGCTTTAAATATACGGTCTTCATGGTATTTTTTTGCTTCTGCTTCTCGGCTAATAACAGTACGCATTTCGCTATATGATTGGTCGAGATTGTTTAGAGTAGTTTGGGCTTCTTCTAGTTTTTCGATGAATTTTGCTCTATCCTGTGGACGCATTGAATCAATATCGCGTTGCATCTCAAGAGTTTTCAGATCTTCTTTTTTGGTATTGATTAATATAGATTGGCCATCGCTTCTTTCGCTTAAATTTTTGATTTCATCTTCTAGCCTTTTGATTTCATCTTTGATATTTGATAATAGAGGGCGAGGTCCCTGCATTGCAGCATAAGTAAGCGCGGCACTGGTTTTGGCTAATAACTCTTCGGTTCTGTTACTGGTTAGATATTTATCCATAGAGTTTTGTTCTTTTTCTGTGAGTTCTTCTTTTCGCCGTTCATTTTCTTTTGCTGTTTTTGCTTTTTCTTGATCCTCTTTTCTTTTAGCTGCATCAAGACCAAAAGGATCAAATTGGTGATTTTTATCAAAAATTGTGCTAGCAAACCTATAACCTTTGCCAGCTTTTTCAAGTCCTTTATGGATATATGATAAAGCAGTATTACCGCCTCTGGTGCCAAAAACTACTTTGCCGATATTATAGTTCATTGCATATTTGTCGCGTAGAGTACCAAGTCCCTTGCCGACCCAAGAAGAAGAGACATATTGATAGCTGTTATGCCATAAGTTGGTAGCAGCCCCCATTCCAGCTCCATAGAACGCTGAAGCTCCACCGATTGGAGTGCCGGTCATTCCATCTGAAATTCCATTTACCAAATCTATTGCATTATGGAATAGCATCAACAAAAGTAGACAATATAAATAGGTGTTACCGTCCAGTGCAGTGTCGAGAGCTTGGCGATTTGTAGGTTGATAATATGATATATAAAAAGTATACCAATTCTTTGCAGTACATATTTCATAACCAAAAAGCGAGGTAAAAGCACCGTCAAGAAGCAGGAACATCATTGTCATGAATGCTGTAGTTAAAATTATCGACACTGCAGCAGAAACTGTATGTTTAATCCAATTTTGAAAAAAGTTACCAGTATTCTTAAATAGAATAAGAAGTAACATGATTGGAAAGATAATTCCTAGCATTGCAATTTTGAAAAAAGCTCCAAGATAGTTCATCAGCATTTTGAGAATAATCATGATGTAGGCGAATAAAGCAAAATAGAGCAAGAAAATATAGTAGAACTTGGTTGTGAAAAGTAATGACCATATTTTATTTTGGATAGCTGATGAAGTGAGGGAGCCAAAAATTGCATCATATAGAACTAAATAGCCAGCACCAGCAGGTAAGCTTCCTGCGTTAATTCCGCTGCCGCTAGTCATATTAGGGTCAGTTTTATAAAGCATTGCAGCTCTGGCTAGAATAGCAGAAATTTCGTTTGGTACTACATCGAAAAGTTTAAAAAGAGTGTCATTAATAATTTTCAAATTAGAGTCTTGCATCAAAGTTACGAGAAGGCCAATTTTAAAAAAAGCCTTAATAAATTCTGCTTGGGTTGTTTGCATTAATCCCATTGCAAAAGCAAGGGTAAAGAAGATAATATAGAGATAAAGTAGAGGTTTGATATAGTCATGGACATTTTTAACGACTTGCTCTCTGATAGTTGCTGAAACTGACAATAAAGTATCGGCAATAAATGACATAACTTGTGAAATGAATCCTGTTGAATAGACTCCAGAAACGATAGAAATATAGTATTCACCATAATTATTTAAATAGTAAGAGTTCATAACTTTAACATAAACCTTACCCAAGATCGTTGAGGTATTATTGTCACAGATGTAATTATTACTGCCACTAGGAATGCAGCCAAATATATTTTTGATTGCAAAGTTACCATTTTGATCGGTATGGGGCCCAAAATGAAAAGATCGAAAGAGCTGCTGTGGTGGTGATTCTGCTATATTTGCGGATAAATTGGGATCGGGGTAGGTGCCATCACTTTGTTGTATAGCGATTAATCCGTAAAGACCGATACCATTTTCTAAATAGCATCCAGCGTTGCCTTTTGGATCAATTAATGAACCAGATGTTGTTATTTTTCCTCCTGTGTTACTTGGAGTTATACAGTTACCATAGACAACTGAGCTAGAACCAGGGTTGTCGCATTTTTTAATTGTGCAGGTTTGATTTTTATCTTTAGCCTGGCCCCATGGATACCATTTTCCTTGGATACTACCTGCTATATAGTATCCAGATTGACCATATTGATCTACAGCAGATCCTAATGTATAAACTCCTAAATCTTGCCATCTGGAAACCTGGGGGTTTTGATTGCCACTTCTGAGCAATTCTTGTTCTGTTTGTCGGGTTTTAACTTTGATATCACTGTTGCCATATCCCAAGTCGTTGGAGCTGATACAATCAGCGGCATAGGCTGGTTTAGTTGTAAAATTGGCGATAGAAGAAATCAATAGGGTAATCCAAAAGCATATTTTGATAAATCTTCTATTAGCCATAACTTTTTATATAAATATGCCTTAAATTTATTTGCGATCTTTTTTATCTTGTTTTTTCTGTTCTTTTTCTCTTGTTTCGACGCTATGTTTATCGACTCCTAAAATTGTTCCAGTAACCTTTCCGCTAGTGCCAATCGCTGAGGTTATAGGAGAAACAAATCCAGCTAAACCACCTCCAGTTCCCTGAGCTGCACTAGCAGTTGTCCAGTCGATCAATCTAGCAGTTAATTCGGACATAAGTTTGACAAAATTGAACATAGCGTGACCTATAATCAAGAAGGATATACCTGCGCCGAAGAAGTTTGGTCCTAGAATGCCATCTGGTGGATAGTGAGCTGCAATTAATGGAACTTTCATTGTCCATAAACAAGAGCCGAATAGGTTGATTATGCACGTGTCACAGACGGCAAAATTTAGTACCATTCCTAGAAGACCCATCATCAATTTTTGGAATAGTGATATTGCACCGAAAACAGCAACTGGTTGCAACATAAAAGATGTTAGTTGTTTGATCCAACTGTCGAATATCTGTTTAGTATAGCCAAACAAACACATTGGAATTGTTAGAGGAGCTATGCTGATCATCAAAGCAATTCCTAAGACAGAAATTAAGTATATAAGTAACGCACTTAATAAGGTAATACTAAATGTGATCAAAGCAATAACAATACATAAAAATGCGAAGAACCCAGAAAAACCAACGAAAATAATGGAGAGAACTTTAGTCCACAATAAATCATTTTGCCAAATTCTTCCCCATATTCCGGATAAGGATGTCGCAATAATAGGTCTGACATCGCTGTTGATGTCAGCAGGGTCAAGTCCAAAGGTCCACTGTAGAGTTGGTGCCGTTACTATATCAATTAAACTATCCATACCATTAACGAACAGTTTAGTTAGATAGATGCCGAAGAAATTCCAACTTGTATCTCCTATCAATGTTAAAACAAAAGCCATTTTTACAATTCTTTTGACTGCTTCCTGTTGTGTAAATTGTGCCATACCGGCTACAAACATCAGTCCAGTATATGCTATATAGAAAGTGACCAAGGCTCTGATTGCAGAAATATAGCCATTATTTTTGATAAAATTTTCATAAATATAGTTTACTACTGGCATCTTACCACTATCATCTTTGCCATTAGGGCCACCAAATAAATTGCGTTTGAGTCGTCCAAGCAATTTTGAAATCACGTCGTCGTTTTTGAGAACTATCATTTTTGATACTGATAAATCATAACCTCCAAAAGGCACAGAATTCCAATTTATACCGGTATTATCAGGATTATCCCATTTTTGTTGCAACTCTGTTTTTTCTAATGGTTTGATCCTTAAGTATAGATACATGTCATCAATTGATACTGCAGTCTGGGCAATCCATTGACCTCTTCTTGAACTGTCGCTTTGATCTTTGGTAAAAGTTAAATCTATCCAATTTCCTTTGATCAAAGCATTGGTAAGAGTTATTTGATTTGCAGCATCTTTTGGTGCAACAAAAAGATACTGCAATCTTTGCCCTTGCATGTTGGGAAAACCTCTCCATCCTAGCGACACAGTATAGCCACCCATCGAGGTGCTAATTGCATTTGGGTGTTTAATTAAAAGCTGAGTATATTTTTGGTTGCCGCCATTAGTAAAATCTTGTAACGAACCATTAAATCTGATGCTGGGGAATGTTTTTGCATTATATTGACTGCTATCAACGCTATAGTCACTTAGGTAATCCGCAGGCAGTGAAGTGCCATTGATCATCGCTTGTAGGCCACAATATTCGATATTTTGGGTTGGAATTGTTTGGTCATTATCTTGTGCTGGTTGCATAAAGGGCAGAAGGCTATCAGACATTTTGGAAGCTGGTAGTGATGGGTTTTGACTAATTGAAGATTTATCTGCAAATAATAAATCATAGTCATTAATTTGAACGGTACATTTATTGTTGGAGCATTTTGAGTGATATCTTCCTTTATATTCAATGCTTAGATAGTCGCCGTTCAATATCCAAATCCCTGTTTCGGTCCAATCTGTATTATTCGCATTCCATTTGTTTGGTTCTCTACTGTTATTTGGATTACGGATATTTTTGGTACTGTAGTTTTCTGGATATATCGTAATATACTTTCGTCCGAGCATGTATATGGTATTAGGTATAGTATCACCTAGAATATCGTTTGCTTCTTGATTTGGGCTTGAAGAAGGGCTATTGATTGAAATTTTTGCTCCACTGTTGCCTTTAACTAGAAATTTAGAATCATATGGATACTGGGGAGAATTTGTGGCATAAAAGCTGGAGCTGCAATGAGATTGCGTTTGGACATACTGACCCTCTGTGTATGGTTTGATGTCAAAATTTTGTGAAGCTTTATCTGATTCTTGTTCGGTGGATGTTTTATATATTCTTTTTTTTGCAGAGAAAATTTGTCCAGCTTGACACTGTTGAATACATTGTCCAATTAGATCATTATTAAGT
>CALKVD010000124.1 GCA_937996615.1 uncultured Rickettsiales bacterium
CGCTATTGATTGGCGAATCTGGTCATATACACGAGAAGTAGAAAAATTAGCAAAGGTGGTAGTATAAGGTATCTTTCCTCCGATAGTCATACCGGCAGCTACGCCCATCATATTTGCTTCAGCAATTCCACATTGAATAAAATGCTCGGGAAATTCTTTAATAAATGCATTTAGTTTTAAAGAACCGGCTAAGTCAGCAGTCAAGGCAACAACATTAGGGTTCTTTCTTCCTGCTTCCAGAATTCCTTCTCCAAAAACTTTATCAAAAACATATTTATCCATTATCTCAACCGTTGAAATATCTTTAAAAGCGTTGAGTATTTGTTGCTTGCCAAAAGTATAATTCCCTATAACAAATCTATGACCAAAGCCAATTTGATCGCACACAAACAAAGCATTAGACTCGATAATATTGATAGCTTTGACAATTTGCTCAGCAAAAAAATTATAAGATAGGAGAAAAGTTTCTTTTGTATTATTGAAAAAATATCCAGCTCCCATCCTAGCACTAAGATTTCTCTTCATGTTAGATAATGCATAAGGCAAATTGTCTATTTTAGCAACCGTACTTTCGACCAAATTTGCGATATAAAAGCCACCCGACTTAGAAAGAATTTGACTTTTTTGTATGATATTGTTGCCAACTTTGTCGATTGTTTCAAATAATTCGTTATTTTTTAATAGAGCATAGTTGCCTAATTTAGATGTTATATTATATCCTAAAATAACTGGATATTTAGTAATATTGTAAATACTAGCCAAGCTATATTTAACGAATTTGCTGCTAAAATCATAAATTTGAGAACTGGCATCTTTTAAACGATTTTGCAATTTTTTAAAGAATTTATGATACAAAAATGCATCGCCGATTAGTAAACTTCTAGCTTGGAATTCTTCTACCGTACTGCCATCAATGCTATCACTACGAACTTTAAAGTGTATATCACCGCTAAATTTGAATTTGCCGCTTAAAGTTAAAGTATCAGCAAAAACATCTAAACTCTCACCTCTAATATTCACTAAAGTCACATCTAATTCTTGCAACTTTTGCTGGGCATTGATCGTTAGCTTTTTAATATTACTCAATGTAGTATTATTGAATACTATGTTACCATTCGCTTCTATTGCTATCTCAGCTCTCTTGCCTAAGATGTTAATAAATTGCTTGAATCCTACGTTTCCATATGGCAGCTTTAAAATAATTTTATCAGCACTGATGTTTTCGATATTAACTGTCTCATAGCTAGTATAGCTGGGCAGAGTGAATATATTCGTTCCAAAATACTGGCTACCCATTGCTGCATTTAAAAATAACTTTTTTTTGACCCATAATTGATCAATATTTAGAGCATTTATATTTGGGTTATTATTGGAAATTTCATTTAAACTCCATAATTCACCGCCTGTTTGGAACTCTATATCATTTGTTCTAAGATTGGGGGCAATATTTTTATCTGCAACTATATTTTCATTAAAATTTTGATTTATTTTATTGTTGAGATTTTGATATAATACCAATGCCTTGGTAACACCATCTTTGATCCATATGTTATTGCTCCGAGAAACAATCTGCAATTTTTGTAATGTCTCAGCACTAATTATTCCTCTGTTTTTGATATGATAATATATCGCTTGAGCGGCATAAATTTTTATCTCGTTACTAAAACGATTTACTAATATATTGCTTAATAATTCAACGATTTTTGGAGAAAAGTTATTACCACGAGATGCAACTAATCGCAAAATACCTACTACCACTTCTAGCTCTCTAAGATTATCAGAATTGCTGAACCATTTATTGACATTAAGTTGCAGAATATTGCTTAGTTCAAGCTTATCAAATTCGGATAAACTGCCGCCATTATTGATTTTAGAAATTAACTTTTTTAAGTTCCATTCATTGTTATCAATTTTAATTCTAGTATCTTTTTGATTGCCAGTTGAATTAATAGTTTTCATGTAAATATTTCTCAAAAAAATATTTGAATCAAATCATGCCCAATCTTGTTTCCAGCATTCATAAGTTGCATGATCTCC
>CALKVD010000125.1 GCA_937996615.1 uncultured Rickettsiales bacterium
TTTCTTGGCCGAAGGAATTTAATTGGATTAAATACATTGGCAAAAATATTATGAGTGTTTATTAGAAGTCTTGCCCATACACTTGGAGGTTTTGGTTTTTCTGCTGTCAAAATATGTATTGAGAGTCCTAGGGCTGATCCACCTATAAAAAGCAGAGGTAACATTGCAGAACAGTAGAGTAATACAGAGCAGGGTATTAAAAGTATCTTGGTCAACAAATTTTTATTTGACATGTTTTCTATGGTTTGATCGCCGCTCTGCCATAATTTTAATCCATAATGTATACCAAAGAAACCAATGATGCCTAAAAGATATGCCTTGTTTTTTGTTTTCTGAAATGCAGAATTAGCTGAAGCAAGTATTTTGTTTTTGTTCATATAAACCAACATTCCTGCGCATCCTACGACCACTGAAGCTGTGGAGACAGAGGTTTTTGGATAAGCTAATCCTAACTCGAATCCTGTGCTCAATTTTCCATCTATTTCGTTGCCTAAGTATTGGATGCATTGAATAATACTTAGTGTGAGGCCAGACCATACTAATGATACCGCATACTCTGTTTGGCTAGGAAACTTTATACGCTGATTAGTTGGAAAAATATCATTGCCGGTCATATTAATCCACTTGTTCCAGTATGGTGCAATAAATTTACGACATTTGCGATATTTGTTTGGGTGATACTTCTTTAAGTAACCTTCGATCCCTTTTAACGCTTCATTGTAAAGATTTTCAGGAGTATTCTTTAGCAATATCAAGGAAATTAGAAGCCATATAGCAAAGCCAGGGATAAATCTTATATTATCTGTAGATTTTTGCTGCATGATAAAACTTTATTTTAAAGTTTGAATTAACTACATGTATTTATATGATTACAATGGTGCTGTGAATTGAATCATGGGCAAAATTGTAACAATGCTTTTATAAAATGTAAATAAATTTTTCATATACTATGAGCATATTTAAAGTATTATTGCTAAATCAAGTATATTTAGATTAAAAGGCTTTTTTTAAAAATATAACATTAACGAATAGGTTTTGTAAATTTTGGGAAGAGGGGGCTATGCGGCCAAGAGTTGCGGAAAAAAGTTTTGGGTGGCACAAAGGGGGTGGAGAGGAGAAACGGAGGACGTAGAGGATGGTGGCGCAGGGTAGAAAGGGTGGAGGAAGGGGAGGTGGTAGCTCCCCCTAAAAGTTCAAGATTTTGCAAAAAAAGCATCACCAGATTTGGGCTGATGATGCTTTTCTGAGCGATTAGAGCTATAATCCTCATTATATGAGGCTTTGGCCCAAGCCTTTTGCTTCTCCGGTTTCAAGTCCCTCCGTCACCACTGCTGGGCCTCCTGTTTTAGTACCCGAACTGTATGTTCTGAAATGGCTTATTGCATATCCGAGAGCTGCAACGCTAAACAGTACCATAGCAATAGATGCAATTTTAGGAGAAAAACGCGCAACGCCGTTTAATTTGCTGCTGATATTGCTAATTCTTGCAAATTCAGTTTTTTCCCATAGTCTATGGCTAAAATAGAACCCACCGATACCAGCAATTGAACAAGTGATGGCAACAGCATGCGGTTGAAAATAATTTTTTGCTTTAGTATAGGATTGTTTTATTGCGTCTTTTTTATAGTAAACTAATCCGCTTATAGCTACCAGGCCGACTAGTGCGATCGGTATAGAAATTGTTGGATTAGACAATGCCCAAGTTTTGGCTGTTGCGCCGAATGCTTGCGCTATTTCCGATCCTGAGCTAAGTTTTGCAATGCTAAAGTCAATCAAACTTCTGCAAATCTTTGGCATATACAATATCCCAGCTGTTGTAATCCCTACTGCTAGGGGCAATGATTTAATTTCTGTATCGAAATTTTCTTTTATAAGATGATCTACAACCTCCGGGTAAGGGCGGATAATACCTTTTATTTTATCTTGTTCCGTCGCAACATAGCAAATTGCTGTTATCACAGCAGGGACCATAATTCTTGGCTCATACAACACATAGAGCATCGCGTTTTTGAGAAAAGGTATTGGGTTTTTGAAAGATGTTATTTTTGTTAGCATAAAATTTTATTTTAAAATTTGAATTAACTATATGAACTATATGTATTTATATGATTACAATGGTACTGTTAATTGAATCATTAGTGGTATTGTAGTAATATTTTTATAAAATGCAAATAAATTTTTCATATACTATAAGCATATTTAAAATATTGTTGCTAAATCAAGTATATTTAGATTAAAAAGCTTTTTTAAAAATATAATATTAACGAATAGGTGTTGTAAATTTTGGGAAGAGGGGGGGGTAGCGACCAAGGGTTGTTGGAAAAAGTTTTGGGCGGCACAAAGGGGCAGGGGAGAAGAAACGGAGGACGGAGAGGCGAAGGGGGCGGCAGAGAAGATGGGCGGAAAAGGTAGAGGATGGGGCAAAGAGGTGGTAAATGGTGCATTGCCAGCGAGAATTTAGCAATTGGCACACGGATTTATACCCGCCTTAAAGGTGTGCTGAGAAGGGAGGCTTAGAGCGGTTATTTCTTGGTCTGTCTCATGCCCGTTCATTTTCTCCTACATTGTGCGAATATATTCCCGGTTTATATATCGCGATTCGCGATAAGCTTTGCTACTTTGATGGCTGAAATCTTTGCTTTTTTATTTTCAAAATACTTACCACTTATCTTCAAAAAATTAATATTCAGTTGAAAATCCTGAACAGTTAACCAAAAATTCATTTTAAAACAATAACATTATATAACATTAATATCATGACACATACTATTATAACTTTGCAATCAGTGCAAAAACCAAAATCACCACTCGACATTCAGATGTTGCGGAATTTTCTCCATCTTGACTGCGATGATGGGGACCAAGAGCTGCTGGAAGAATTCAGTATTGCTGCGATGGAGCACCTAGAGCAAATCATGAACAAATCGATAATCAAACGCCAATGGAAAGTCGTCTATGGCAATTTCTATGACAACAAGATCGAGTTGCCGATGGGTCCGGTTGTGGGGATCGAAAGCGTGACACTGAAAAACATCGGGTCGCTTACTAAACAAGTTGACGTTGGGCTATATGGCAATAGCGGTAACAGGCTTTGGTTTAGCTGTATGGAGTATGGCTGGGATATGGTCGAGGTGATTTATGTTGCTGGGATGGCGGAGAGTTTTGCGGAAGTTCCTGCGATGATCAAGGAGAGTCTCTTGCAGACGGTTGCGCGGATGTATGAAGGAAGCAGGGTGCATCAAAGTTTTGATGAGCTGAGTAACTTTTTCGAATACAAAATATAAATAATCGAGAATAAATATTGAAAAACAACAAATTAAAACAATAAAAATTAAAATTAATTAATAATAAATCATTATGGATACTAATATGAATACTAAAAATACTATAAAAAATACTAATAATTGCGATCTTTTTAAACGTTTGAATACTAGACTTAAAGTCTATATAGCCAAAACACATTCCGACGGATGTGGGGGCGAATTGATAGAATGGGGTGAATTGTGTGAATGCTATGGCAGAATCGCGCTCTCTAGCTGTAGCAAGCGTATTATCCTAGGCAGGGTAAGGATGTACTCGATGCATACGATAATTGTGCGACGCCAGGTTGCAGCGAGGATTAAGGACTATATTGCAGATCACCGAGTTATGCTCTGGGCCAAAGATGGAGAATATGACGTGATGAGCGTTGAGAATGACATGGGGGTTTTTAACGAGGGGACGAGAAATTATAGCAGGTTGCGGGTCAGTAGCGCTTCGGCTCGGTGAATTACGGAAAAATCTAGTTAAAACTAGAGTTTAAGCTTTAAATTCCAGGAATATTAAGCAAAATTAAAAATAAAAATGGTAAAGTTATGACAAACTTAGAAAAATTTATCAGAAAGGTATATAATGTTCTACATCAATCGCCAGAGGTTAACCAAATCGTTACAGGGGTCTATATGCACCCACCGATTGCAGCTCAATACCCTTATATATATATTGATGGCGGAATAGCAAAAAAAAATTACTCTCTCGATAGTAGTGTCGAAAATCTATTGACTAAGGTATATATCGTTGACTCTGGAACCAGTTGTCTTCGTTCTTACCAGATTATGTCCAATGTCCAACTAGCGTTGGCTGCCTTTGAGTCTGCTGATGATGGTCAGATTATCCAAGATCGGTCAGAGGAGGAACAAGAGAAGGGAGATAGCTCTGGGGCTGCTCAGATTGTCCATAGTCGCCCGGAGATAACTGCTATGTCGGTGGAACGTCAGCAGGATGCGAGGACATTTCAACCTTGCTGGGTTGTGGATCTAACGCTGACTGTAGTGGTATGTTCGGGTTAGATGATAATTCGGACATTTCTTTGCCTATATCTAGAGCGAAGATGCTTAGTATCGCAATTTATCCTAGTCTTGCATAATATGCTGTTGCTGAAATAAAAGGAATATCTGAGAATTCTACCACATACATTAAACAAACTGTGGCTATCATTGCTTTTACAAAGATATCTTTGCATATTGAGAGAACACATTAGAATTAGCACCAAGAAAAAATAAAAAAAAGTAAAATAATAAATAAATTATAGATATAAATAAATATAATT